>NZ_JAWDXO010000013.1 GCF_032477075.1 Fusobacterium sp.
AAATGGCTAAAGCAAAATTCGAAAGAAGCAAACCCCATGTAAACATTGGAACAATTGGACACGTTGACCACGGAAAAACAACAACAACAGCAGCTATCTCTAAAGTTTTATCAGACTTAGGACTAGCTCAAAAAGTTGATTTTGATAAAATCGACGTAGCTCCAGAAGAAAGAGAAAGAGGAATTACAATTAATACAGCTCACATTGAGTATGAAACAGAAAAAAGACACTATGCTCACGTTGACTGTCCAGGACATGCTGACTATGTAAAAAACATGATTACAGGAGCAGCGCAAATGGATGGAGCTATACTAGTTGTATCAGCAGCAGATGGACCTATGCCTCAAACAAGAGAACATATCTTACTATCTAGACAAGTAGGAGTTCCTTATATAGTAGTATATTTAAATAAAGCAGATATGGTAGACGATCCAGAATTACTAGAACTAGTAGAAATGGAAGTAAGAGAATTACTAACAGAGTATGGATTTCCAGGAGATGATATTCCAGTAATAACAGGATCATCACTAGGAGCACTAAATGGAGAACAAAAATGGGTAGATCAAATAATGGCGCTGATGAACGCAGTAGATGAGTATATCCCGACTCCAGAAAGAGCAGTAGATCAACCATTCTTGATGCCGATAGAAGATGTGTTCACAATAACAGGAAGAGGAACAGTAGTAACAGGAAGAGTAGAAAGAGGAATAGTAAAAGTAGGAGAAGAATTAGAAATAATAGGAATCAAACCTACAGCAAAGACAACATGTACAGGAGTAGAAATGTTTAGAAAACTACTTGATCAAGGACAAGCAGGAGATAACATAGGAGCTCTATTAAGAGGAACAAAAAAAGAAGATGTAGAAAGAGGACAAGTATTGGCGAAACCAGGAACAATACTACCACATACAGGATTCAGATCAGAGGTTTATGTACTGACTAAAGAAGAGGGAGGAAGACATACACCATTCTTTACAGGATACAGACCACAATTTTACTTTAGAACAACAGATATAACAGGAGCAGTATCATTGCCAGAGGGAGTAGAAATGGTAATGCCAGGAGATAACATAGAAATGAGAGTAGAATTAATTCACCCAATCGCAATGGAAACAGGATTAAGATTTGCAATCAGAGAAGGTGGAAGAACAGTAGCTTCTGGTGTAGTTGCTGAAATTACTAAATAAAGGAGCAGATATTTTCTGCTCCTTTTTTTTCAGAACTAAGGGAGAAAAAATGGATTTTCTGATGAAATTTTTTGATAAAGTAAGTTTTGTAGGAATAGTAGTTTCTTTTACAGCTTATTTTTTAGGAATAAGATTTCCTGATTGGGATTTTAAATTTAATTTAAGACATAGAAGTATTCTTACACATAGTCCTTTAATTCTTCTTATGTTAATAAGATTTTATGAGAGGGATAGTAATGATACTTTTAGATATTTTCTTATAGGTTTTGCGCTAGCATTATCTCTTCATTTTATTTTTGATTTGTATCCTAAAGGATGGGGCGGAGGAGCCCTGATTAAAATACCAGTTGTAGGGATAAGTTGCAATCCACAGATAACAAAAACTCTATTAGTGTTTTTTACAGCATTAAGTACTATTATTGCTATTGCTTATACAAAAAATAGTATGGAATTTTTGTATCTGTTTTCTTTGGGGATATTTACTATCCTCAAGAATATGAAAAAAGAAGGAAAACTTATAAGACCTTTATTTTCCTATTCTTTTTTTCTTTTAATCATAGGCTGTATCAAATACAAGGATATATTTAAATTTTTAAAAGATGGTATTGGCTTGATTTTAAAAAGGATAGACATGTTTTTTTGACCTAAAAAAATACCTTTTCTTGACAATATTATGTATAAAATAATATAATTTAGAGAGAATATAAATATTTGAAAGGAGAAATAAATGAAAGATATCAAAACTCTAGAAGAAAAAGCAACTAATATAAGAAAATCTATTGTAGAAATGATCTGTGAAGCAAAATCAGGGCACCCAGGAGGATCACTTTCAGCAACAGATATTTTAACAGTTCTATATTTTTCAGAAATGAACATAGATCCTACTAATCCTAAAATGCCAGGGAGAGATAGATTTGTATTATCAAAAGGACATGCAGCACCAGCATTATATGCCACACTTGCAGAGAGAGGATATATTGATAAAACTATTTTGGGAACTTTAAGACAATATGGATCAATATTACAAGGACATCCTGATATGAAAAAAGTTCCAGGAATAGAAATATCTACTGGATCATTAGGACAAGGATTATCAGTAGCAAATGGTATGGCATTAAATGCTAAACTTTCTGGAGAATCTTACAGAACATATGTTATTCTAGGAGATGGTGAATTACAAGAAGGGCAAGTATGGGAAGCTGCAATGACAGCAGCACATTATAAACTTGATAATGTATGTGCATTCTTAGATCTTAATAATCTTCAAATAGATGGAAATGTAGATAAAATTATGGGTGTTGAGCCTGTTGATGCAAAATGGGAAGCTTTTGGATGGAATGTTATAAAAATAGATGGACATAACTTTGAAGAGATTCTTTCTGCTTTAGCCAAAGCAAAAGAAGTAAAAGGAAAGCCAACTATTGTAATAGCTAAAACTATAAAAGGTAAGGGAGTATCTTTCATGGAAAATGTTTGTGGATTTCATGGAGTAGCACCAACTAAAGAAGAAACTGAAAAAGCATTAGCAGAACTTAACAGTAAATAATTAATCTAAAAGAATCCAGGAGGGAAAAATAAATGAGTAAAAAAGCTACAAGACAAGCTTATGGAGAAGCTTTAGTAGAGCTTGGAAAAATAAATAAAGATATCGTAGTATTAGATGCAGATTTAACTAAATCTACAAAAACTAGTATGTTTCAAAAGGAATTTCCTGAGAGACATTTTAATGTAGGTATAGCAGAAGCGGATCTTATGGGAACAGCAGCAGGATTTGCTGCTTGTGGAAAAATTCCTTTTGCTTCTACATTTGCAATGTTTGCAGCAGGAAGAGCATTTGAACAAATAAGAAACACAATAGCTTATCCTAAATTAAATGTAAAAATTGCTCCTACTCATGCAGGAATATCTGTAGGAGAAGATGGAGGATCACACCAGTCCATAGAAGATATAGCTCTAATGAGATCTATTCCAGGAATGATAGTTTTATCTCCAGCTGATGCTGTTGAAACTAAAAAAATGATATTTGCAGCAGCAGAATATGAAGGACCTGTATATATTAGAATGGGAAGATTAGATGTAGAAACAATATTTGATGAAGAAACTTATGATTTTCAAATAGGTATAGCTAATACTGTAAAAGAAGGAAATGATGTGACAATAGCAGCAACAGGTCTTATGACTTATGAGGCTATAAAAGCAGCTGATATTCTTGCACAGGAAGGGATATCAATAAGAGTTATAAATGTAGGGACAATAAAGCCTCTTGATGGAGAAACTATACTGAAAGCAGCTAAAGAAACTAAATTTATAATTACAGCAGAAGAACATTCTGTAATAGGAGGACTTGGTTCAGCCGTATCTGAGTTTTTATCAGAAGTATATCCTACTAAAGTTAAAAAACTTGGTATTTATGATAAATTTGGACAAAGTGGAAAAGCAAATGAACTTTTGGAAAAATATGAACTTACAGCAGCTAAATTAGTATCAATGATTAAAGAAAACATGTAAAAATGAAAAGTCGGCTGACCAAAAAGTTTATTGTTCTGATTAGGTCAGCCTTTAATCATAACGAAAAAATTTTTATGATGAGGTGGATATGAATAACTTATTAAAAATTGAAAAGAATTATACTAAAAATAGAATACAGTTGAAGAAAAAAACATTTATACTTTTGGTTATTTCCTTTATCATCTTAAATTTTTTCTTGTCTTTTGTGATCAATATTTCTTCTATTACTAAAAAAATTGAGAATAGTTATTTTTTTACAACAGATTTGAGAAGTAATCTAAATGAAGAGGAAAAAAACAAAACAGAAATAGAAGTTCTAAATATAGAAGGAGTAAAAAAAGTAAGATATTTATCTAAAGAGGAAGCTTTTAAAAAACTTCAATTTCAATTAGATATCGCAATTCCAAAAGGAGAAAATCCTTTGTCAGATTCGCTGTTGATTTATTTTGATAATCCAGCAAAATTAGAAAAAATACAAGAAAATTTAGAAAGTAATCAAAATATCAAGGAAGTTTTTATAGATGCCAATTTTATAGCATATAAAGAGAGGGAAATGAAATTTTATAAAATAATACTTGTAAGTATTATCTTAGGAATGACGCTACCTTCAATGGTTATGATATATTATATCTTCTACAATGCAGTATCCATAGAGTTTCTCAACAATGTGGATATAATTCTTGATGAAAGAATAAATGCAGCCAGATCTAAAAAAGTAAATTTACTGCCATTTACAGCAGCATCTATAATAGGGACCCTTATATTTTTTAATGGATATATTTATCTCAGAGAACAAATGCTCAAAATAAGCACTAGATATTTGATATTAAGCTTAGGAGAGATAATTCTTATAGAAGGGCTTATTATACTTATGATAAATGTTCTCATTTGGGTTAATCCTTTAAAACTGAAAAAAGTTTCTAAGGAGGAATCTTGAAAAGAGTAGTTCTGTTTTTTATGTTTTTTAGTGTTTTGTCTTTTTCAGACTCTGTATCAGATATGGAAAAGAAAGTAAAAAATATAGAACATCAAATAAATCAGAAAAACACTAGAATAAAGACTATTGATGTGGAAAAACAAAAGATAGCTAAACAGATAAAAGATATTGAAAAAGATATTGAAAATATAGAGAAGGAAAGAGAGAAAATAGTTGAAGAGATAAAAACTGTTTCAAAAAATATAGAATATGGAGAAAAGAATTTGGCAATAAGTTCTGATGAAATGAAAAGAAAAAAGCTGGAATATAAGGCTAAACTTATAGCATGGAATAGATATGTTTATGATAAAGATGAAGAAATTATAACAGAAGCTCTTCTAAGAAAGAACTTTAAAAATCTTCTAAATGGGGATTTGAAAAAAATGGATTATATTCAATCAGTACAAGTAGACATAAGGAAAGTAAAAAAAGACATTGAAAATGAAAAATTAAAATTGAGTACTCTTAGAAATAAGCTTGCTCAAAATTTAAAAAATATAGACAGAATGAAAAAAGAAAAAAATTCGCTTATAGCAAGACTTAATAATGAAAAAACTACTCATGTAAAAACTATAAGCAAACTTCAAAAGGAAAAAGAAAGAATAGAAAAACAAATCAAACAGATCATTGTTGCTAGAAGTAAGGAAGATAAACAGGTAGTAAATAAAAGTCAGGCTTATTCTAAGTTAGGAAAGGTTTTAAAACCAGTAGAAGGAAGAATTGTAGTAAATTTTGAACAAGAAAAAGAACAAGGAGTAACAAGTAATGGAATAGAAATACTGGCACAAATGGGAAGGAAAGTAATAGCTTCTTCTGGAGGAAAAGTAATTTATTCAGATAACTTCCAAGGACTTGGAAAAGTGGTAATGATAGATTATGGATATAATATGATTGGAGTATATGGAAATCTTATATCCACTAATGTAAAATTAAATCAGACAGTAGGAAAAGGTGCAGAAATAGGGGTACTTGGACTTTCAACAGAGGGAAAACCAAATCTTTATTATGAGTTGAGGTTTAATCTGAAACCAATAGATCCTGTTCCAATGTTTTAAACTTGGGGGGCAGAATAGATGAAAAAAGTGTGTATAATTTATAATTTTGAAAAAAAAATAGCAAAAGAATTGTATGAAGAAAGTATTAAATATTTTCATAAAAAAAATATAGAAGTAGTTTCTGGAGAAAGAAGTACTGAAGCTGATTTTGCTGTAGTTATAGGGGGAGATGGAACACTTCTAAGATCCTTCAAACATTTTATATTCAGATCTCAAATTTATGTTATTGCAATAAATGCTGGAAGTTTAGGATTTCTAACAGAGATAAAAAAAGAAAAAGTATTTGAAGAGTATGATAATTTTTTAAATGGGATTTTCAAATATGAAAAAAGATATATATTAGAAATAAGAATAAACCATAAGAAATATTATGCATTAAATGAAATTGTTATATCTAAAGGAGGAGTAACCTCAAAGGTGCTGAGAGTTAAGTTTTCTTCTGATAATGAATATATGTGTACATATAAGGGAGATGGAGTTATAATTTCTACCCCTACTGGGTCTACAGCATATTCAATGTCAGCAGGAGGACCTATAGTGAAGTCTAATATGAAAGCTATGATAGTAACTCCTTTAGCACCTCATAATCTTAATACAAGACCTATTGTAATCAGTGGAGAGGAAAAACTGCAGATACAAATGGAAGATACAGATAGAACAGGTCAGATAGTGGTAGATGGACAAGTAAGTACAAAAGTAAATAGTGAAAGCATAATAGATATTGAATACTCAAATATGACTTTAAACCTTGTAATACCTAAGGATAGAAATTATTATAGTGTCCTTAGAGAAAAATTAAAGTGGGGAGATAATCTATGTTAAGAGAGCTTAAAATAGAAAATCTGGCTATAATTGATGAACTTGATTTAGAATTTGGTAATGGACTTATAGTTCTCACAGGAGAAACAGGAGCAGGAAAATCTATTATCCTCAGTGGAATAAATCTTCTTATAGGAGAAAAAGCTTCTGTAGATATGATAAGGAGTGGAGAAGATCACCTCCTTGCTCAGGGAGTTTTTGAAATAAATGATGAACAGGCAGAGGAGCTCTCTGCCCGTTTTGGCATAGAAACAGAGGATAATGAAGTAATTGTAAGAAGATATTTAGATACTAATGGAAAAGGAAAAGCCTTTGTAAATAATATAAGAGTATCACTCAACAGTCTTAAAGATGTTATGGGAACTTTAGTGGATATAGTAGGTCAACACTCTCATCAGATGCTTTTAAATAAAAGTAATCATATCAGGCTTCTTGATAAATTTTTAGGGGATGACGGAAAAGTTTTGAGAGAGAGCATTGGAAGAAAATATAATGAATACAAAGATCTTGTCTCACAAATAGAGAATATTGAAAAAACAAGGCAGGAAGCTATAGAAAAAAGAGAATTTTATGAATTTCAACTTGCTGAGATTGACAGAGTAAATCCACAACCTGAAGAGGATATTAGACTGGAAGAAGAATATAAAAAATTATTTAATGCTGGAAAAATAAAAGATAAAATACTTGATTCAAATCTGCAATTAAGAGATGGAGAATTTAATGCACTCCATTTTATATATAATTCAAGGAAGAATATAGAGAGTTTATGCAGATATGGAAATGAATTTCAAGAAATTTTAGAAAAACTTGAAAAAGTTTATTATGAACTTGAAGATTGTGTAGATATATTAGATACTATAGATCAAGATATAGATATAGATGAAACAAGATTACAAAAAGTGGTAGACAGACTTGATGCTATCAATAAGATGAAGAGCAAATATGGTGCAACAATTGAAGAAATTATTGAGTTTAGAAATGGAATAGCTGAAAAAGTAGAGTTTTTAGATGAAAATAATTTTGAAGTGAAAAGATTATTAAAATTAAAAGAAGAAGTAGAAAAAAGTTATTGGAAAGATGCAGAAGAATTGAGAAAGTTTAGATTGAAAAAATCTCTTGAAATAGAAAAAGAACTTGAAAAAGAACTTAAATTTTTAAAAATGGGAGATGCAAAATTTCATATTGTTGTGGAAAAAATGGATTCCATGGGAGTGAATGGTTCTGATAATGTAGAATTTCTTATATCAACAAATGTAGGACAAGATATGAAACCTCTGTGGAAAATAGCTTCTGGTGGAGAAGTAAGCAGAATAATGCTTGCTTTGAAAGTAATCTTTTCAAGAGTTGATAATATTCCTATTCTTATTTTTGATGAAATTGATACAGGAGTAGGAGGAGAAACTGTTAGGAAAATAGCCAATAAAATGAGAGAAATAGGAGATCATGCACAAGTGGTATCTATAACACATTCTCCAGCTATAGCAGCAAGAGCACATCAGCAATTCTATATAAAAAAAGAAACAGTAAATAACAATACTTCTACTACAGTCAGAAAATTAGATGCAAAAGGAAGAATAGAAGAAATTGCAAGAATGCTGGCAGGAGAAAATGTAACAGAAGCAGTACGTAAACATGCGGAAGAACTTTTAAATGAGGAGTAAGTATGGATTTTGTGAAAGAGTTTTTAGAAACATCAAAAGAAAATGGAAGGATCATAGATACTACTCATGAAATGTATCAAAGAGATTTGAAAGATTTTAAAGAGTTTATTGGAGAAAAAGACTGGATAGATATTGATAATGATGATATTTTAAAATATATAGAGAAACTTAAAGATAAATATAGTGAAAGATCTATTTATAGAAAAGTAAGTTCTTTGAAAAGTTTTTACAGATATCTTCTTCAAAAAAGAATAGTAGATTTTATGCCTATGAAAGAGATAGAACTTCCAAAACTCCAAAAGACAGCTATAAAGGTTTTGGAGCTCCAAGAGCTGAATAGAATTCTGGAACAGTGTGGGAACAGTTTTGAAGATAAAAGAGATAATCTAGTAATAAGATTATTATGTGAAACAGGATTAAAAATAAATGATATTCTGGAAATTGAAAAGGATATGCTTGAAACTTATGAATATAAAAATATAACTACTACAAAAGGAAAAAGAGTGTATTCAGAATCAATAAGTGAAAAATTAGGAATAGATTTAAAAAACTATGTGGAAATGCTGAAAAATCCAGAAGAAAAAAGAGTGTTTGGGCAACTTTCAAGACAAGGATTCAGAGCGAGATTTATATCATATGGAAAAAAAGCAGGGATAAAACAGGAAATCTCTCCTAATATGATAAAAAGAATAAGTGTGGAGATAAAAGATAAACATGAAAATGATGATATATCTTTTATTGAAAAAATAAGAGAAGCTTATATGAAAATAGGTATAGGAGATGATTAATAAATGAAAGCAGGATTTATAGCAGTTGTAGGGAGACCTAATGTGGGAAAATCTACACTGATAAATAAGCTTGTATCTGAAAAAGTTGCAATAGTTTCAGATAAAGCAGGGACAACTAGAGACAATATAAAAGGGATACTTAATTTGAATGGTAATCAGTACATCTTTATAGATACTCCAGGAATACATAAAGCAAAACACCTTCTTGGAGAGCATATGACTAACAGCGCTATTAGGATATTAAAAGATGTAGATGTAATACTTTTTCTTTTAGATGGATCACAAGAAATCAGTACTGGAGATCAATTTGTTATGGAGAGAGTAATGGAGGCTAAAAGAACACCAAGAATTCTTGTAATTAATAAAATAGATAAACTTTCTGATGAAAAACTTGGTGCTAAAAGAGAAGAAGTAAAAGAAAAACTTGGAGAATTTAATGCAGTAGTTGAGATATCAGGACAATATGCTTTTGGATTACCTAGATTATTAGAGGCAATTGATCCATATATGGAAGAAGGAATTAAATATTATCCTGATGATATGTATACAGATATGTCTGTTTATAAGATAATAACTGAGATAGTAAGAGAAAAAATACTTTTGAAAACAAGAGATGAGATACCTCATTCAGTAGCTGTTGAAATATTAGATGTAGTTAAAAGAGAGAATGGCAGAGATAAATTTGATGTAAATATTTATGTAGAAAGAGATTCACAAAAAGGAATTATTATAGGAAAAAATGGTAAACTTTTAAAGGAAATAGGAACAGAAGCAAGAAAAGATATAGAAGAATTGCTTGGAGAGCCTATTTATCTTACACTTTGGGTAAAGGTAAAAGATGATTGGAGAAAGAAAAAACCATTTTTAAAAGAATTGGGATATGTAGATGGAAAATAATTTAGGAGTATAGTGTAAGTTTTAGAATTTTGGAAATTAGAAGAGTTTATACGTTTAATCAAGTTAACAATTCTAATGAAAAAATTCTGAAACTTATTTTTATTTATTTAATATAATTTTTTATCATCCAAATATTTTGAATTATATGATATAATATTATCTATAATCAAGAAGAATCGAGGGGGAAAAATGTTTAAAAAATTTATAAGTTACTATAAACCGTATAAAAAAATGTTTTTTCTAGACCTGTTTGTGGCAACCATTTCTGCATTATGCGATTTGGTATACCCAATGATAACTAGAGAAATAGCTAATCATACAATCCCTAATAGAGAATTTAGAGCTATTGGAGTATTTGCAGGAGTACTTTTAGGGATATATGTAATAAAAATGTTTTGTGCCTATTTTATGCAGTATTGGGGGCATCTTGTAGGAGTAGGAATGCAAGCTGACATGAGAAGAGATGTATATAGCCATCTTCAAAATCTTCCTATTAGATATTTTGATAATACTCAAACAGGAAGTATAATGTCAAGGATAGTTAATGACTTGCAGGATATATCAGAACTTGCCCATCATGGACCAGAAGACTTATTTATATCATTTTTTATGATAATGGGGTCTTTTCTAGTACTGATTAGAATAAATGTTGGATTGACAATTATAATATTTTGTCTTTTACCACTTATTATAATATATAGTTTATTTCAAAGAAAAAGAATGTTGGCAGCATTTGTAAAAACGAGAGAAAAAACTGGAGATATTAATGCAAGACTTCAAAATAGTATTTCAGGAATAAGAGTATCAAAGGCCTTTGTTATTAATGAAAATGAAAGAGAGAGATTTGAAGAAGATAATCAAAGATTTGTAGATGCCAGAAGCAAATCATATAAAATAATGGCAGAATATGGTGCAGGAGTAGGATTTTTAACCGATCTTTTGGATTATGCAGTTCTTATATTTGGAGGAATATTTGCATATATGGGGAAAATTAATATAGGGGATTTCCTTGCTTATCTTTTATATATAAAAATATTTACTCAGCCAATAAAAAGACTTATAGCATTTGTAGAGCAGTATCAAAATGGTATGAGTGGCTTTAAAAGATTTTTAGATATAATTTCAGAAGAGGAAGAAAGTGATAAAATTAATGCTGATGAAATAGGGAAAGTAGAAGGAGAAATAGACTTTCAGGATGTATCATTTAAACATGAAGATAAAGAGGTTTTGAAAAATATTTCTTTAAAAATACCAAAAGGAAAAATGCTTGCATTGGTAGGTCCTTCTGGTGGAGGAAAAACGACTCTATGTAATCTTATTCCCAGATTTTATACCATTGATGATGGTGATATAAAAATAGATGGAAAGAGTATATATGATGTAAAATTGGAATCTTTAAGAAAAAATATTGGAATAGTACAACAAGATGTATTCTTATTTACTGGAACTATAAAAGAAAATATTTTAGTAGGAAATAGTGAAGCAACAGATGATGAAGTAATGATTGCTGCTAAAAAAGCAAATATTCATGGTTTAATAATGGAAATGCCTGATGGATATAATACTTTTGTTGGAGAGAGAGGAGTAAAGCTTTCAGGTGGACAGAAACAAAGAATTGCCATTGCCAGAATATTTTTAAAAAATCCTCCAATATTGATACTTGATGAGGCAACTTCTGCTCTTGATAATATTACAGAAAGACTTATTCAAAAATCACTTGAAGAGTTATGCAAAGGAAGAACAACAATAGTAGTTGCTCACAGACTTTCTACTATTCAAAATGCTGATGAAATAATAGTTCTTACTGATAATGGGATAGAAGAAAGAGGAACACATAAAGAGCTTTTAGAGAATAAAGGTTTTTATCACAAGCTTCATAACATGAGTAATTTATAGAAAAGAGAGCACAAGCTCTCTTTTTGCTTTTAAGAATTTTTGATGTTTTTATAAAGATGAATAGTAAAGACAGTTTTAAAATCTGTTGTAACATCTTCAATTTCACTTAAGGGGAACCAAGTATCAACTAAGTCTTCTCCAATGTCTAATTTTAAGTTTTGTGGAGTGATAGAGTCATTTTTTAGCTGTATAATATAAATATATAGAGATTCACTTGTATATCCTGGAGACAGGATCAAAGGTTTTTTAGGATTATAAATAAGATTATAATCATTTTTTAAGTATCCAGTTTCTTCTTCTATTTCTCTTTCTAAAGTGTACAAAGGATTTTCTCCATCTTCCATTATCCCAGCAGGAATCTCATACATATACCCTTGGAATCCAGGTCTATATTGTTTTACAAGAAGAGCCTTATTTCCAGTTGCATTTAATACAAGAGCAGCAATTGCATTAGGTTTATCTAAATATTCCAATTGTATTCCAGTAGTTGGATGTTTTTCAACAGCGATTTTAAGGAATTTTAAGTCTTCCAATTTTTCTAATTTCATTTTATCCCCTTCTTTTTATTTTAGTATATAAATTTATTTTAATGTTCTTCATCAAGCTCCTCAAATTTTTTTCTCTCTAAATTTATTGCTTCATAAAGCTGTTTTTTTCTTTTTAAATATTTCAATCTTTCTTTATCTTTATGATTTTTAATCATATCCATTACAGGAAGAAGAAATCCAGCTACTATACCAGCAGAAAATCCATTATTATAAAGATTAAGACCTCCATGAACAGTTCCAATACTTTGTACTACTGCAAGGTGAAGCCATCCAGCTACTATTCCCCAGAAAGTTCCGTATACTCCAGATATTGGAGCAAGAGAAGTACCAAAAAGTCCAGAAAGAGCAACAGTAAATGTATCAGTATTGCTTCCAAATTTAGCAAGGTATACACCTATTAAAACAGGAATAGTGTTGAGGAAATGTTTTCCATAAGCTGAGAACCCTACTATAGTAAGAATACCTGCTAAAAGAGGACCATTGAAAGTTTCCCCAAGTAAAACAACAAACCCCATTGCAACAAATCCCATTATACCCATATTTATGTATGTAAGACCAAAACCATAACGTTGGACATAATCTGCTTTTAATCCTGTGTCTTCTAAAAGTTTTTTATAACCTGCAAATGAACTTCCATTAATAAAGTAACCGATGATTATAAGGCTCAGAAAGACTCCAGAACAGATTAATTTAAGAGCAAGGTCATATTCTACTGAAATTATTCGCTGAGGGGTTATTTGGAACTTATACAGCTTTAAAATGGAAGTAATTACAGCACCTAATATCCCACCAGTGAATCCTAAGTTATATAAGTTGAACCCTTCATGGAAAGAAGCCATTTTTTTAGCAAGAGGAGTAACAATAAATCCTATTAATATTCCTAAAGCTATAGCATTAAGATATGATGTATCAGTAGTATCTACTCTGAAAGCAACTTCACTTACAAAAGGAGCAAGAGCACTGGCAAAAGATATAGTAATAAATATTTCTTTAAAATCTATGTGTTCATAAAGACTGTAGAGAATCCCTCCAAGATAGAAAGGCAGAATGTTTAAGATGTTTTTACCAAAAAATGAAAATCCAAAAACAGTGAAAAAAGAAGCAATTATTAATCCATTTATTTCAATTTTTAACATTTTGATGATGGTGAAATTAAATAAAAATATTAGGAAAGCATTCACAAATGAAGCTCCAATACCTCCTATTACAAGGAAATCTGTAATAAGAACAGCTGGAGATGTTATGATTTTTAAAATTCCAGTAAAAATATTTTCTCTTTCATGAATAACATAGCCCATAAAGGATATAACGATAAAACCTATCAGAATTCCTGATAAGATTTTTATTTTTTTCATTCTTTTTCTATTAAAATTATCCACACTTCCCTCCTTCATAAAAAATATCTAATTAGATATTATTATTTTTTAAGATAAAAGTCAATTATACATTGTATTTAAATTATATATAGGGTTATATTTTTGGATTTAATACATTATTGAATAAAAAAGATTATGTCAAAATAAAAAGTACTTAAATTTTTTTTTATTTTAGAATATAATACGGATAGTCTATATTTAAAAGGTGGAAATCAATGGAATATTATATATATATTATAAGATGCAGAGATAATTCCCTATATACAGGGATAACTACTGATTTAAAAAGAAGATATAAAGAACATGAACAAGGAATAGGAGCAAAATATACAAAATCAAAAGGAGTTTTAGGAATAGAAATATTCTTTAAATGTAATGGAAGAAGCGAAGCATCCAAGATTGAGTATTATATAAAAAAAATGACAAAGGATCAAAAAGAGAAAGAACTCAATAAAATCAATGGGTTTAAAACGTTGATATTAAGAGATTTAGGAATAATTATAAAATAAAAAAACTTTTTTTATTTTTTTAAAAAAAGTTATTGACATAATTTGTTAGTTATGATAATATAGTAAATGTCCTTGACAGAAAGAGATAAGTTGTAAGAGTTATCAAAAAAGTCAAAGATTGCCTGGATGGCGGAACAGGTAGACGCACGGGACTTAAAATCCCGTGGTACTTAGTACCGTGCCGGTTCGATTCCGGCTCTAGGCACCATTATGTTGCGGGGTAGAGCAGTCTGGTAGCTCGTCGGGCTCATAACCCGAAGGTCGTAAGTTCAAATCTTGCCCCCGCCACCAAACAAAATAATAATAAATATATGCGGGATTAGCTCAGTTGGTAGAGCGTCAGCCTTCCAAGCTGAATGTCGCGAGTTCGAACCTCGTTTCCCGCTCCAAAGATGCGTCATTAGCTCAGCTGGTAGAGCACACGACTTTTAATCGTGTTGCCACAGGTTCAAATCCTGTATGACGCACCATTTATGTGTCTGTAGCTCAGCTGGATAGAGCAACGCCCTTCTAAGGCGTGGGTCAGGGGTTCGAATCCCTTCAGACACGCCATGTTTTAACTAATTGTGGATCCATAGCTCAGTTGGTTAGAGCACTCGGCTCATAACCGAGTGGTCGCTGGTTCAACTCCAGCTGGATCCACCATTTTTTTTGCCCCGTTCGTTCAGTGGTAAGGACATCAGATTTTCACTCTGGCAACAGGGGTTCGATTCCCCTACGGGGTACCACTATGGAAGGTTACCCTAACTGGTAAGGAACCGGTCTTGAAAACCGGCGTCGCAAGACTTCAGAGTTCGAATCTCTGACCTTCCGCCAGTATTTCAAATGTTTGCCCAGATAGCTCAGTCGGTAGAGCAGGGGACTGAAAATCCCCGTGTCGGTGGTTCGATTCCGCCTCTGGGCACCATTTAAACTAATATGGTCGCATAGCTCAGTTGGGAGAGCACCTGCCTTACAAGCAGGGGGTCATAGGTTCAAGTCCTATTGTGACCACCATATGCCTTTGGGGGTGTAGCTCAGTTGGTTAGAGCGCCTGCCTGTCACGCAGGAGGTCGCGAGTTCGACCCTCGTCACTCCCGCCATAATTTAAAAAATACAAGACATGCTAGTATATGTCTTTTTTTTATATTTATTAATAATAATTTCTTTTTAGAATAGACTAAATTTATATTTTACTATTTTCTTAAAATATTATATTTGTTATAATTTATTTTTTATTTTAATAGTATAAATGGAATTTTATTGTATAAAAAATAAAAAGCACCTGTCAGTTGTCATAATGAGAAGCTTACTTGGTTGCATGTAAAATGGGCTTTGTGTTAAAATTAATTAACATAAAAAACCAAAATACATATCTAAGGAGGATTTTAAATGAAAAAAATAGTAATAGGAGCTTTGATGATAGGGTTGCTTGCAGCTTGTGGAGGTGCAAAAGATAGTTATTCATACAGTGATAAAGTTGCATTATCAAAAAAAGTTATGAATAGTGATTCAAAAGCTATAAAAGAGTATGAAGAAATTATGAAAAAACTTTCTGAAAAAGCAACAAAAGGAGATCAAGATGCTATAAAAGAGGCTCAAGAATGGGCAAAAGCTATAGCAGAAGTTTCTGGAGTAGAAATACCAACTACACCAGCAAATTAATTTTAATTATATTATACTCAAATATATAAATGTTAGAATGGGGACTTGAAAAATTTTCAAGTCCCCATATTTAAAAAAAAAATTATTTCTTTTTTTCTTCTTTTTTTTCTGGTTCTTCTATCTTTACATATTCTTTTAATACATCATTTATTTTATATTTTTCTACCAGTTTATTTATTACTTTTACTTTTTCTTCTCCCAGTTTTTGATTGAATAATGCCTGCTGAAGCTGTGGATATACTTCTATTGTATTTTTATCCTTTAATAGTTCAGCATTATTCTTATATACTTCTAGTAGTTCATAATCATATACTTGAATTGTTTTTTGTGCTATTGAATTAAGATAGAATTCTATCTCCATATTTAATTTTGTCTCCTCAAGATATTTTTTTTCCTCTTCTGTATATTTTTTCTTTTCCATCTCTACAAGAATAGCTTTTCTTACTAATAATTGTGCTATTCCATCCTTATTATCTTTCAGTAGTTCTAATTCTGCTTTTGTTAATTTTATCATTATATTTTTCCTCCAAAATAGTATGTATTCCTTTTTTCTCAAGATCTTTTCCATATTTTTTAAAAAGATTTAAGATTATCTCATGATTTGTTTTATATTCCTCTTTCAGTTTTTTTAAACTTTTTTGAATTAATAAATATTCTTTTTCAGTAAATCGACACCCAAGAATGGAGTAATTTTTAACTCCACTTCCTAAAGGGCGGCCTCTTTTTCTTTTTTCTATCATTCTTTGACCTCCTTTAGTAATATTTAAATTATTCTCAAATTAATAGCAGCTCTCAATTGATTAGCATTTGTAATTAAATCTTACACCATATTTAATTGATAAGTTCTTCATTTGTTTGCTTTTCTTTTAATTAAGGTAAAAGAATAACTAATTTTTCTTATGAATATTTCTTCTTCAAGTAATGAAAGCTCACCCTCATTATTACAATTTCTGAACTTATCATATACTTCATCAAATTTTTGACTTAAAAATACTCTATTTTTATCTATTTTCATTTCTTTTTTCTTCTTAAGATTAAATTATTTTTAAGACAGTGTGATTTTATTTAAACTTAATAAATAAACCTCCTTCATTTTTGACATACAAAAAATCGAAAAAAATGTATAATTCCTTTTAGTAATATATATATTTGTTGATTAAAATAGATAAAAAGCAAACTTATTTTATTGGTATAATTGAATTATAACACTAAAAACATTATTTTAAAACAAAAAAATATTTTATAACATCTTAAAATTGTTTTAGATAAAAATATTATAAAAAATTTTTAGAATTAAAGAAAATAAAGAAAAAATATTTTCAAGAAATTTTATAAAAAAAATACAAAAAATAAAAAGCAACCATAACAATATTTATAGTTGCTTAAATACAATATAAAAATAAAAAATTTTTATTTAAAATGAATTTAAAATACTTTCAATTTCTTCAGCATTTTTAATAGCTTTTGTTACAACAGGATGAAACTTAAAAGTTCCAAATAAAACTTTTTTTAGAGATAATGTTTCTAAATCATATTCCTCTCCATTTTCTAGAGTTAAAAATATTTCTACTCCAGTTGCCATTCCTGGAATAAGAGAATTGATAATTACTTTTTTTGTGGTAATATTGTTAGCATTTATTTCTAATGCTTTAAAGCCTAAAAATGTAGACTGTAAAAGTGCTATTACTTTTTTTTCTTCATCAATAGCTATTGTTGAATAATTACAATCCCATCTTTTAGTGAAGTTGTAACATTTTTCTTTTGAAAGGGTTTCCAAACATTTGCCCCTTTTTCCCTTCATAACTATACGAGTGTTTATAAAAACAATAAAAAGATTTCCTAAAATTGCAAAAAGAACAACAAAAATAATTGTAAAAAAATTCATATTTCCCCCTTGATGTTTATAGTGACGCCATTGAAAATCATTTAAAGTGAAAAGAATAATTTGCAACTTATTAAGTATAACATAATTCAGAAAAAGATCAATTCTATTTAATTAATAATTATTGAAGAGATTATATTTCTCCATAAGCAATGAGAGGGTCATCAATAGCTATAGCTAAAGATATAGTTTCATAAAGAATGATTCCATCAAACTCAGCTTTATAAGTTTCAAGTATATTTCCAAAACAATCTTTTATTTCTCCAAGAAAAGCTCCTTTTTTAAAAGTATCTCCTGCTTGAAAAGCTGGGTACCAGAATCCATTATGTCTAGATTCAAGATATTTAGAATTATTTATTTCTTTTTGAGGTAAAATTGAGAGATCAGAACTATTTTCTAATATATTGAAATGCTTTAAAAGATTTCTTATATCTTGTTTATAAGCAGCAACTTCTTCTTTATTCCAAAGTCCTCTTCCACCTCGTTCTACTAGAAGGGAAGGAACTCCCTGCATAGCTGCAGAACTATACACTCCAGTGACAGAAGAAGATTTTACTCTATAAGATACAGTTAAAGATTTTGCAGCTTCTATTGAGATTTTTTTTACATTTTCATCAGCAGAACCAGCAAAATAAACAAAAGGCATTACATTTTCTTGAACATCTCCACCATGAAGATCAAAGAAAAAATCTATATTAGGATAAAGATATTCAGAAAAATTATATGCTATCTTTTCAGAAAGAGTTCCATCCTTATCTCCAGGAAAAACTCTATTAAGATTTTTATTATCTTCAGGTATTACAGCAGGAAGTCTTTTGAAGAATCCTGTATAATTGACTGGATGCAAAATGACAACTGTTCCAGAAATATCAGTTGGAGATAATTCTTGAGCTGTTTCAATAGCAGCCTGTATTCCCACATATTCACAACTATGAACTCCAGAAGAAATAACTATTGTTTTTCCTTCTTTCTTTCCACATATAACAGTGATAGGAATATGATATTTAGTTTTCTCTATATTCCAATATCCTTTTTCTTTTTTTCCGCTTTCACATTTTATATTTCCTAAAATAAAACCCATAATTTTCTCCTTTTAATTTAAAGTTTTTTTAAGAAATGGTACTAGTAATATACTTCTTAGAAAATAAAATAGAAGTAAAGATATCCAGATACCATCGTTATTCAAGATAGGAATCACATATTTCCAAGATAGTAAAAATCCGCCCAATGCTCCAACAGTTGAATAAAGAATTGGCGAAGTAATAGATGAACCTGTAAAAATTCCATAGAAAGTCAAGCCAACAAAAGCTAAAATTGGATAAAGACTTATCCAGTAAGCATATCTCTCAGCTGTATAAACTACAGTGGAAATATCGGTAAATACTCTTATCAATTTTGGATATGACACAAGAAATATTGAGGTAATAAATATTACTAGTATTATTCCCCAAAAAAAAGTTTTTGTCCATGTATTTTTCATAAGTATATTATTTTTTTCTCCTGCTGCTCTTCCAGCAAAGACACTGGAAGTATTTGCTATTCCATCAAAAAGGTACGAAATTATTGAAAGTATCTGGAAAAGAACAGCATTAGCAGAGAGAATAGTAATTCCCAGAGAGGAACTTGCAGCTGTAAAAAGATTATTATGAATAACCAGACAAATGGTTCTCAACATAAGATCTTTATTTACACTCATTATAGAAAATATTTCATTTTTATTGAAGATATTTTTTAAACAAAGATTTTTTACATATCCATAAGGAAGAAGATAGTATATTCCAATAAAAGTAGAAATTATTTGAGATATGAGAGTAGCATATGCAACTCCAGCTATTTTTTGCTTGAAGAATACAACAAATATTATATCAAGAATTATATTTAGAAGATTGCTGCTAATCTGCATAGTAAGAGATCCCTTTATATTTCCCTGTCCCATAAGCCATCCAAGAATAACATAATTAATTAAGACAAAAGGGGCTCCCCATATGAGGATGAAAAAGTATTCACTTGCAGCTTTTTTTATTTCTATATCAGGAACTATAAGTTCCATAGAAAAATTAAAAATTGTATTTTGAAATATTATAAAAATTATACTTATAAAAGCTGCTATAAAAAAAGGTCTGAAAAAAGTATCAGAAGTTTTTTGTATATTGTTATTTTTTATACTTTGGGCACTGAAACCAGTAGTACTTACTCTTAAAAAACCAAATATCCAGTAAATAGTATTAAAGATAAGGGTTCCAATAGATATTCCAGCTATATATTTTTCATCTCCAAGTCTGCCAACTACTGCTATATCGGCTGCCCCTAGTAAAGGTTGAGTAACAGTTGAAAGCATAAATGGAATCATTATACTGAGATAAGTTTTATGAGTAAGATTGTTGTTTTGCATAAACTTTCTGCTCCTCATTTTCTATATCAATTTCTAAAATAGAATGTAAAAGTTTTGCAGCATAAGAACTTTTTACTTCTGACAGCATGTAGATATCATCAACTTGTTCCACTATTTTTCCATCATAGAAAAAGATTACTCTATCACACATATATGTTACTGATGGAAGATCATGAGTTATAAAAATATATGAAAATCCAAATTCACTTTGAAGCTGTTTTAAAAGATCCATTACTTGTGTCTGAGTAGAAGCATCCAAAGAACTTATAGCTTCATCAAGAAGGATAATTTCAGGATTTGTAGCAACAGCTCTGGCTATACATACTCTTTGCAGCTGCCCTCCACTTAATTCATGGGGATATCTGTCCATAAAATTTTTATTGAGTCCAACTAACTTTAACAATTCTTCTGTTCTTTTTTCTTTATCTATTCTTATATTTTCTCTTTTTTCTATAACTCTTAAGGATTCACCAATAATATCTTTTACACGAAATCTAGGATTTGCAGATGAAGTATAATCTTGGAATACAACACTGACAGATTGTTTCACTTTTCTTTTTTCCTCTCTAGAAGATTTACCATAGAGAGTTATTCCATTAATAAAAACATCTCCTTTATCAGGAGTTAAAAGACCTATTAATACTTTTCCAAAAGTACTTTTACCACTTCCACTTTCTCCTATTATGCCTAAACATTCTCCTTTTTTTAGAGAAATTGAAACATCTTTTACTACTTCTTGTCTCTCTTTTCCAAAAAAAGAAGTTTGATTTTCTTTTTTAAAACTGACAAATATATTTTTAGCTTCCAGCAGCATATGCTCTCCTCCTTCCATTATGGAGTATTTCTTTATATCTGTTCATAACTGCCATTTTCTTTTCTATAAGCATTTTTGTATATTCTTCTTTTTCAGAAGAAAAGATATAATTTTTGTCTCCTTGAGCCACAGCTTTTCCATTGCTCATGACAATAACATTATCAGCAATTTTTGAAATGACACTTAAATCATGGGAAATAAAGATTATGGCTACTTTATATTTTTCTTTTATTTTTATAAATTCCTTCATTATTTCATATTGAGTAACAGCATCTATAGCAGTTGTTGGTTCATCTGCTATGAGAAGTTTTGGTTCCATAGCTAGAGCTAAACCTATCATAATTCTTTGAAGCATACCTCCACTTAGTTGATGTGGGTATTTATGGAGAATATCTTCTGCATTTTTTAACTGCATAAGTTCCAGTATCTCAATAGATTTTCTTTTTATCTCTTCTTGATTGAGGTTAAGATGCTCAATAAATGTTTCAGCCATCTGGTAACCAATAGAATATAAGGGATCAAAACAAGTCATAGGATTCTGTAAAACCATTGCTATTTCTTTTCCTCTTAATTTTCTCATATTTTCATTGTTTTTTTGAAGAAGATCACTATTTTCATAAATAGCTGACCCCTTAATTTGAAAATTTTTATCAAGAAGTCCCATTATAGCTTTACAGGTCATACTTTTACCACTTCCAGACTCTCCAAGAATTCCAAGGCATTCTCCTTCTTTTAAAGAAAAAGAAATATTATCTACAAGTTTTATAGAAGATTTTTTAGACTTGGCTTCAACAGAAAGATTTTCAACTTTAAGTAATGTTTTCATATCTGTGCCTCCTTAGGGTCAAAAGCATCTCTAAGGCAATCTCCAAGAAGATTGAAAGAAGCCACAAGAATAACTACAGCAATACCAGGAGCTATCATTTGTACAGGGTTAGTTGTCATTACATTTTTAGCTTCATTGAGCATAGCTCCCCATTCAGGAACAGGAGCTTGTACACCAAGACCTAGAAATGATAATGTAGAAATATTAAGAACAGCCCATCCTATATCAAGAGTAGCCAATACAGCCATTTCTGAGGCTATACATGGAATCATATGTCTTATCAGAATAAATTTTTCTCCAGAGCCAATACATCTTGAGAATAAAACAAAATTTTTATCTGTATATTTTACAACATTTGTTCTTATCATACGTGCATACCATGCCCATTTGATAAATATATTTGCAATGATGACATTTCTTATATCTACCCCTAAGAGAGCAACAACAGCAAGTATCATAATCTGACTTGGAAAAGAAAGCATCATATCTACTATTCTCATTATAATTTCATCAGTAGTTCCTTTGAAATATCCAGCTAAAAGTCCCATAAGGGTTCCAAGTCCAATAGTTCCCAACATAGTTACAAGAGATAGAAAAAGAGTAGGTCTTATTCCATAGATCATTCTTGAAAATACACATCTTCCAAGCTGGTCTGTTCCCAATGGATATTGTAGTGAATAAGATGCAAATTTATTCATAATATCATTTTCATAGGGGTCATTAGGGGCAAACAATGGAGCAAAAATTCCCATGATAGAAAGAAGTAATATAAGTGCCATACAAAAGACAGCAGTTTTATTTTTTAAAAGTTTTTTGAACATTTAACACACTTCCTTTCTAAGTCTAGGGTCAGATACATATTGAATTATATCAAATATGAGGTTGAAAACTACAAAGAGTGTTCCTACCATAAGTACATAAGCTTGTATTACAGGGTAATCTCTGTTAAAAATAGAGGCTATACATAATTTTCCAATACCAGGCCATGCAAATACATTTTCTACAACAATAGTTCCAGCTATAAGCTGAGGAATACTCATACCAATAGCTACTATACATGTATGAAGAGAATTTTTTAGTATATGTTTTCTAAGAATATCTTTTTGTTTTAAACCTCTTACATTTGCATAAAGAACATAATCTTCCTTCATATTTTCAAGCATATTATTTCTGATAAGTCTTATGTAAGTAGAAATATATGTAAGAGAAACAGTGAAAGAAGGCAGGATAAGATATTTTAGTCCCCCTCCTCCGCTTGTAGGAAGCAGATCAAGTTTGATACTGATCAACCATATTAAAAGTAATCCTATCCAGTAAGCAGGCATAGCAGTAGTCATGAAAATTATTCCTCTTGTAATACGATCAAAAAGCGAATCTTTATATACTGCACAAAAAAATCCTATTGGCAGACTAAGAGTTACCACAAAAAGCAGAGACATTCCAGCAAGTTTTAGAGTGGCTGGTAGGCATCTTCCTATTTCTCCAAGAACAGTACGTGCTGGGTTTGTGTAGCTTACTCCAAAATCAAGTTTTAAACATTGAATAAACCATTTAATATATCTTAAAAGAAAAGGGTCATTGAGTCCTAACTCTTCTCTTACCTGCATTATAGCTTCTTCTGTAATTATAGGAGTCTGTCTTACCCTCAGAGCTACTTCAGCAGGATCTGAAGGTATGAGATTGATAAAAACAAAACAGACAAAAGATATACACAAAAGAAGAGGGATACTCATAAGAATACGTTTTAATATATAGTTCTTCAAGATGTTTCCTCCTAAAAAAGACTAAAAGCTGAAAAGAGGACAATTATTTTCCTCTTTTCAGCACTAAAATTTATTTTTCAAAATACATATCTGCAAAAGGTACTTCATATTGAGTCTGTGTGAATTTTACACCTTTTAGATTAGAGTTGTATATAGCTTTATTACATTCGTAAGTAAGTGGAATATATACTGCATCTTCATGAAGTCTTGTAAGAACAAAAGTATATAAACCTTGTCTTTCTTTTTCATCAGTAGATACAAGAATTTTTGTTATAGCTTCATCAATTTCTTTTTTATCTTCTAACCCTAATTGAGCTGCATAGTCACCATAAACTGGTTGACGCATAGCAGCAAGAGAAGATTGAGGATCATATGGTGTACCCCAGCAGATATTAAATACCATATCAAAATTACCAGTTTTCATTTTATCACGATAAGATTGCTCCTCTTCTCCAGCAATAGATATTTCTATACCTATTTTTTTGTATTCAGATTGTAAATATTCCGAAATTATTTTTTCAGTTACACTGTCACTGTTGTAAAGAAGAGAAAGCTGTAATTTTTTACCATCTTTTTCACGAATACCTTTATCATTTTTAAGCCATCCGGCTTGATCTAAAGTTTCAGCAGCTTTTTCCATATTGAATTCATAAGGCTTTAAATCTATATTACTATATGGAATAGTTTTAGAGAAAAGTGTATCAGCAGGTTTTTCAAGTCCATAGAAAACACCATCAGAAATTGCTTGTTTGTTAGTAGCATATTGAAGAGCATGTCTAACACTTTTATCTTTTAAAATTCCATTTGAAGTGTTTAATACAATCTGTCTTGTAGAAGTTGGCTCTGAAAGAGCAATATTAAATTTTTCACTGTTTTTATATTTATTTATAGCATCAGCATCTATCATATTTTTACCAAATATAAGATCAATTTCCCCTTTTTCCAAAGCAAGAATACGAGTTTGATTGTCTGGGATAACTTTAACAATAATTTTTTTGATTTCAGGAACTTTTCCCCAATAATTTTCATTTGCTTCAAATACTGCATATTCATCAGTAACAAAATCCTTTAAAATATATGGTCCAGTTCCAATATATGAATTTACACCATTTTTTGTAGAACCATCTTTCATAGAGTTTGGAGATATCATAGCAAAAGGTCTTGTAACCCCAAGTTCTGTAAGCATAGGGTAGTAAGGTTTGCTCATTTTTATTTGTAGAGTATAATCATCTATAAGATCTACACTTTCTAAAAGCTGCATCATTTCAAGCCAAGTATGTCTGCTTTTGTTTTCAATGATTGCATCAAAGTTAGCTTTTATAGCTTTTGCATCACATACAGTTCCATCAGAAAATGTAACTCCTTTTCTAATATTGAATGTATATGTTTTTCCATCTTCACTGATAGTCCAACTTTCAGCAAGACAAGGTTCATATCCTTTTTCTGTAATATTTACAAGAGTTTCATAGAGCATTTCTTGAGCATACATCTCACCAGCATAAAGATGAGGGTTTAGATCACGGATATCACGATAGTTTACAAATGTCAGTTCCTCTTTTTTTGCAGGTTCTGTAGTAGTATTTTTAGCAGCTGCAGGGGTATCTTTATCAGAACCACATCCGCTTAATAAGCTGGAAATTACAGTTATTCCAAGAATAAGTTTAAAAATTCCTTTTTTCATAAAATCTAATTCCTCCTTTGATGACATTAATATTGTCTATGATATCATCAAATTGGATTATTTTCAATAAAAAATAATTTGAATATAGAAATATTTTTAAATACAATAAATTTTATAACTTATTTTTTCAGAAATAAAGCTTTTTATAAAATATTTATATTAGATTTTTTTAGTAATGATATAAAACTTAAAAATAGATTAATTAAAAATAAATTTGAATAGGAGAAACTAAAAAAAGAAAAAAGATATTAAGTTGAAAAATGAAATACATTTCATAATTTTCTTAATATTTTTTTCTTTTATTTGATATCAAATATTTTTATATTTAAATTAATTTTTTAAAATTAAAGATCTATTCCTAAGAATTTTTTTACCAATATACCTATTAAAAAAGATATAGCAGCCACAGAAAGACTGATTCCTGCCATCTCTAAAAATCTTTTCATAAATGGCAGATCTTTAGCTACTGAAATATAATAATTAAAGAAAAGAATAATAAAGATAACAGTAGCAAGCATTGTAATCAAAGCACCAAGCCACATATCCTCTGGAAATATAAGATATGGAAGAACAAGAAGAGCAACAGTAATAAGATAAGCTACTCCTGTATAAATACTTGATTTCATTGCATTTGGATTATTTTCAGCCCTTTCAGCAAGATAGTTTGAAGCAGCCATAGAAAGAGTTGCAGATATTCCAGTAATGATACCAGAAAGAGCAACAATTCGGGTATTCATGAGAGCAAATGAAAGTCCAGCAATGGTTCCTGTAAGCTCTACAAGGGCATCATTTAATCCAAGTACCATAGCACCAACATATTGAAGTCTTTCTTCATCAAGCATTTCAATAAGTTCATGTTCATGTCTCAATTCATCTTCAGAAGCTTTTTTAGCTTCAGGAACTTCATTTATTATATCTGCATATTTGGAACTGGCACTAGTTTCATCACTTTGAATAAGTTTTAATACAAATGTGAATCCCATAATTACTGTAAGAAATTTATACCAATATATAAGTTTATGATTGGGTTTCACATTTTTTTTAGTGAAACTTTTCCACATTTCAGCATGATCCTTTTCATCACTTGCCATTTTTTCTAGAATTTTTTTATTTTTTGGATCTTTTTCTTTTTTTGACATAAAATCATAAATTAAACTGTCAGTTTCTTCATCTGCTTGACTTTTAAGTAATATATCCAATGCTTTTTGGCTCAATATTCTTTCTTCCATTTTCATTCACCTCTATTTATAAAATATAAAACCATAGTTAACCTTATACTAAGATTATATACATATTTATATCAAAATACAATTTTTATAAAAAAGAATTATTTTTTTATATTGTAGGATAAGTAAAATTAATATTATTGATTTTAGATAAAATTTTTTAGAAAAATAGAGGAAAATAGATAAAATAATGGTATACAGTAAAGCGTAAATTTTATTTATACAAAGTATTTTATTATTAATGTTATAAATAAGGAAGAAAAAAATGATTAAAAATAAAGGATATACATATTTAAATATAGTTGTTTCAACACTTGTAATATTAAGTTTTATGTATGTAGGAATGATATATTATAGAAATTTAAAAGAAAAAAGAGAAGTAGAGGAAGCGAAACAAAAAATAGTCAATATTTTTACTGATTATTCTGTAGAGGCTTTTGACAATGAAAAATCATATAATATAAAAATTGATTACCTTCTGAAAAAAATAATAGTATATGAAAATATAGTGAGAGAAAAAGAGAATATAAAATTACCTCTCTCTTTAAAGTATGCAACTGTATATAATAAAAAAAATGTAGAAAAATTTGAAGTAAAAATGACGAAAAATGGAAATATAACACCCTCTTTTAGCATATATATTTTTGGATATGATGATACAGCTAAATATCGAATATCTTTTTATGGATTTGATATAGTGAAATTTATGAAAATAAACATATATAGAAATATTAAAAATAAAAAAGCTAATTATAAAAATATAGTATCTTATCATGAAAAATTTGCTTATGAAGAAGATGGATGGAAAAAGGAGTAGAGATGAAGTTAATATTTATATTAATATTTTTTTTGGAAATTATTTTAATGCATGGAGAAGAAAAAGAAACAGAGTTGATAAAAGTAAAGGTAAGAATAGGAAGCAGTGAATATATCAGCTATGTACAAATGTCAAATAAGAGGGAATCTAAAAATTTTAAAGTATTGAGAGAGATGTGATGAAGTGAAGAATATAGTTAAAAATATAAAATTTGATAACAATCAAATTTTTTTAGAAATTTTAAAAGAAAGAGATTTAAGAAAAGAAAGATATATTTTAGATGAAAAACTTTTTAAAAATAAGGCAGTTCAGTATTTTTTAGAAAAAGATTTAATAAAAAATAGTTTTTTTCCTTGCTATGCAGACAAAGAAAAGATAATATTAGTAGTTTTTGATAGTTTAAAAAAAGATATCCTAGATATTTTATATATTAAATTTAAGTTAAAAGTAATATCATTATTTTGTGATAAAAGAAGTTTTTTAATTGGGATAGAAAAATTTAAAAATATACAAAAATATAGAAATGTTGAAGAAATAGAAAATATATTTAAAGAACTTCAGAAAAAAGAAAATAAAAATGAAAAGAATGAAAGTGAGGATATATATAAATCACTTTCAATAGAAAGCCCAATAGTAGTAAAAGGGCTCAGTGCAATAATAATTCATGGAGTAGAAAGAGAAGCGAGCGATATCCACATGGAACCGAGTAAAGATTATATAAGAATAAGATATAGGATAGATGGAATACTGACTGAAACAGAAAAAATATCTCTGGAATTACTATCTCCCATGATTTCGAGATTAAAAATAATATCAAGCTTAGATATTACTGAGAGAAGAATGCCTCAAGATGGAAGATTTGATTTAGAGATAAGAGGAAAAAAGATAGATTTCAGAGTATCTATAATGCCTGTAATAAATGGAGAAAAAGCTGTAATAAGAATACTGAACAGAGAGATAATAGAATTTGAGATAGAAAAAATAGGGATGTTAAAGTCTGATTATGATAGATTGTTACTTCAATTAAATAGAAAAAATGGGATATTTTTAGTTAGTGGTCCTACTGGCTCTGGGAAAAGCAGCACTCTTTATGCTTTGTTAAAGAAACTTAATACAGGAAAAGTTAATATATCTACAGTTGAAGATCCTGTGGAATATGAGATAGATGGAATAAACCAGGTACAGTGTAAAAATGATATTGGAAGAAATTTTGCTTCAGTATTAAGAGCATACCTCAGACAGGATCCAGATATTTTAATGGTAGGAGAAATAAGAGATCATGAAACTGCAGAAATAGCAGTAAAAGCTGCCATTACAGGGCATCTTGTACTTTCAACTATTCATACAAATGATTCTGTAGGAGGAATAAACAGACTTTTAAATATTGGAGTAGAACCATATATGGTATCAGCCTCTCTTATAACTATATTGTCTCAAAGATTAGTACGGAAGCTGTGTCCCAATTGTCAGGAAAAAGATGAAAAGTGGAAAGCTAAAATACAACTTTTAGGTTATGAATATGAAAAATATCAAGAGAATATATTTTATTTAAGCAAAGGTTGTGAAAAGTGTAACTATACAGGATATAGAGGAAGAACAGCAGTTTTTGAAATATTTGAACTTAATGAAAAAATAAAAGAGATGATAGAAAAAAGCAGTTCATATCAGGAAATAGAAAGAGAAGCATTAAGTAATGGAATGAAAAAACTGGCAGAAAATGGAATAGAGAAAGCAGGAATGGGAATAACATCTTTAGATGAAATATTAAGACAATGCTAAAAGAGGTAAAAAATGCCGCAATATAAATATATAGCTTATGATATTAAAGGAAGAAAATGCAGAGGAAAAAAAGAATTTTTAAATGAAAAAGAATTCAGAAAATTTTTAAAAAGCAAAAGAATGATATTGATTCAATTTGAAATTTTGAAGAAAAATAAAAAGATATACCAGGGAGAGATATTATCTTTTACTAGAGAGCTGAAAATAATGCTGGAAAGCAGAATAAGTATAATAGAAGCCTTGAAAATTTTAGGAGAACAATATGAAAACAGTGCATTTGGAGAAATAATATTTAACATAAAAAAAGATATATTAAATGGAAGTTCCATAGGAGAAGCTTTTAGAGTATATAAAAATATCTTTGGAAATTTTTATGTAGATTTATTGTATCTAGGAGAAATATCAGGAAAAATTACTGAAAATTTAGAGAGAATATCAATAAATCTGGAGCTAGAAAATAAAATAAGAAAAAAGATAATGGAAGCTCTTTTTTATCCTTGTATAGTAATAGTTTTTTCCATAGTAGTGATAATATTTTTAATCCTTTATGTACTTCCTAATTTTGTGGAGATGTTTAATGAAAGTGGAACAGAGCTTCCTTTCATTACTCAAATTTTGATGAGTACAAGTAAAAATATTTATTATATAGCTCTTTTATTTATATGTATATGCATAATAATAATTTTTATAAAAAAGAAAATAAAAAGTAAGATGAGAAATAAATATGATAAATTTATGATGAAAATACCAGTATACAGCAATGTTATGATAAAGAATATAATAATAAGATTTTCTAAGAATATGGCATTGATGATGGAATCTGGAATGTTAATAACAGAAATACTTGAACTTATGGAGGAAAGTTTTGATAATTCTCTTGTAAAAAAAGATATAGAGGATATGAAATACAGTATTATTTCAGGTAAAGGGATAGCAGAAGCCCTTAAACAGCTGGAAATATACTCAGATAAATATCAAAAGATGGTAATAATAGGAGAAGAAAGTGGAGAATTAGTAAATATGTTTCACAAAATATCTCAGTTATCTCAAGAAGAATTAGAAAACTATATAGGAAAAATATTGATTTTAATAGAACCAGTTATGATAATCATATTAGGAATGATAATGGGAACTGTTATTATAGCTATTTATCTTCCTATATTCAATTTGTCAGATGTAATTAAATAAAATATAAAAACTTGGAGGAGAGCAAATGAAAAATGGAGGATTTACACTGATTGAGCTGATAATAGCTGTGGCATTAGTTGGAATATTATCAAGCTTGGTGACACCTAAAGTAAGAGTTCAATTGGCAAAAGGAAGGGATACAAAAGCTGTGTCATATTTGGGAGCTATGAGAACAGCAGCAGAACTGTATTATATAGAAAAAGGAGAAGCTCCAACTACAGTGGGAGAACCTAGTGAAGCTGATGATAAAAAAGCAATAGAAAATATATTGCCTTATTTGGATCCTAAAGCAGAAGCTGTAATAAAAGATGGAAAAATACAGATTGGAGGGAGCAGAAAAGATAAGGATACAAAAATAACTTTTGGAGGGGAGATGAAATTTACTTTTAAAAGTCCGCAACATGATGAGATTGCTAAAAGAGGAGATGGAGTATATATCTGGTTTGCCCCTACAGAAGATCAAATATATGATGTACAGGGAAATAAATGGATAGAATATTAGAAGGAGAAAAATATGGGAAATTTACTTTTAATTCTTCTCCTTATTGTTTCTTTTATAATATTTGTAATAGATATAAAAAAATTATATATTCCTAATAGTATTAATATAATATTTTTTATAATTGCTGTTTGTTATAAAGGGATTGATATATATGAAATAGAAAAGGGAATATTAGGAGCAGGAGTTTACACTCTTCCTCTGCTCTTTTTTTATGGATATGGGTCAGATATTTTAAAAAAAGAGATTATGGGATTTGGAGATATAAAACTTGTAGCAGGAATTGGGTACGTTCTTGGTTATAGTAATTTCTATACAGTTTATATTTACTATCTTGAAACTTTTATCATAGCTGCTATTTTTGGAGTAATATATATTGTAAAGAAAAAAAACGCAAGAGGAGAAATTGCTTTTTCCCCTTTTCTGCTTTTTTCTTTTTACTGTATTTTATTTATGGAGAAAATATGAAAAATAGAGCTTTTTCTTTTATAGAGGTAATTGTGTCTATGAGCTTGTTTTTAATAACTATATTTCCTATTATGGAACTTAATAGAGAAATGTTAAAGATAAACAGAAAGTATATGGAGATAGAGCAAAGTGAGAAAAACTTCCATTTATTAGAAAAAAATATAGTATCAAAGGGGTATAAATTTTTATCTTCAAATTTAGGAAACTATGAATATACAATTGGAAAAAATCAAAATATAAATTATATTTTTGGAGATATAAAATTTTTATATGAAAATAATAAAGATGAAAAAATATTACTTTTTATAAATAAAACAATATTTAGTGATGAAATTGAGCAGAATAATTTTGTGGTTTTGAAAGTGGAGTTTCACAGTAAAAATAGGATATTTAAAAAAGAGAAATTAATATCGGAATATGATGAATATTATTAGGAGAAAAATGTATAATAAAAAAATAAGAGGAGTTACTCTTTTGGAAACAATGATTTCTATGGGGATAATGGGAATATTTCTGCTTCTTTCTTTCCCTGTTACGAAAATTATTTATAAAACAGAAAATTTTTTTGTAAGTGAAAGAAATGCTGCAAGAAACAGTTCAAGAATAATAGAAATTATTGAAAAGGATATAAAAGAAAGTTGCTTTGGCAATAAAGAATATATTGGAAAAGAGTATTTGAATAATGGAAAGGAAATATTTGAAAATTTAGGTTATATCAGAAACCCATTGAGAGAAGAATTTTTCAGAGAAAAAATGGAAAAAGGGAATATGCTGTTTTTAGAGATACCATTTGTCAAAGATAATAAAGTTTCTTCTAAATATATTATTTATAGATTTTATACTGGAAGTTTGCAAATTATAAGATGCAGTTTATTTAATGGAAATATTTTTGTAGAAGATACAGAAGATATATTGGAAGAAGTAGATGGATATTTTGAGAGAGATAAAAAAGGGATAGTAATAAATTTACAAATAAGAGGTAGTAAAGAAAAAATAAAAAAAACATTGAAAGGTTATGAACTTATAGGAAAAAAATATGAATAAAAAAGCTTTTTTAATTTTAATAACAATCTTTTTAATAACCTTTATAATGGGGAGTTTTCTTGTGGGATACAGAATGACTTACACTAGAGGAAAAAAATTAATAAGCAGACTTAATGGTTTAAAAATTAAGGAGAAAAAAGAGATTTTAGATACTTTAGCTTATCATGAACTATATAAAATAGATAAATATATAAAGGAAGATAAGTATGAAAGCAGTATAGATTTTTTTGCTAAAAATAATGATAAAAAAAAGGTATGGATGAAAAGAAAAGATGAAGCACTTCAACCAAGCTATGGAGGATATACTTTAAAGAAATTTGTATACAACGATTCTGAAGAAATTTATCCTAAAAATACAACTGGAATATATGAGAGAATATTGAATAAACTGCAAAGTCACTTTGTAGAGAAAAGAAAATTCACAGCAAGAATGGAAAAAAAGATAAAATCTGATGAACTTGATATGGAAATAGTATTTACTGCTGTAATAAATATAGAATATGAATTTGGAAATAGTGATATAAATAGAGCAGATGCAGAGTATGTAAAGGAGTTTGTGATATCAGAAAATGTTCAATAATTTTTTTAAAAGAGAAAAGGATATCTTTTTTTCCTTAGAGGATATAAAAAATATAAAGAGGGGAATTTTAGTACTTGAAAGTGAATATTTTGAAATAATTAAAATCATATTAGAAGAGGACTTAGATGAGCGAGAACGAGAGTATGAAATAGAAGAACAGTTAGAGAATAGAATAATAAATTATGAGGCAGTAGATTATGTAGAAAAAGAAATTTTTTTGGAAAAGAAAGATGGAACAGAAGAAATTCTTATAATACTTATCAGAAGAGAAAAGATATATGAGATAGCAGATAGAGTAAGAGAAAAAAATATAGAACTTAAAGGAATAATACCAGTTTTTCTTTTAAAGTATCTTTCAGATGAAGAGAAAAAAAATGAGATTTTCCTGGATATGGGAATAAGCAGAACTTCAGCTGTAGCCTTTAAAGATAATAAATTAAAAGACATAGTGACTATAGATATAGAAAAAGATGAGGCACTTTATTCTCAAGAAGAGTTTGATGAACTATTAGAAAGAATAACTTTTTCTATTGAAGAAGAAAATTTTGATAATATAGAAAAAATAACTATTTATGAAAAAGATAGAGAATTAGAAAATTTTATAGAAAAAAGTGAACTTTATAGAAAAGAAACAGTGGTAGAAAACTGGAAAAATTATGAAATAACTTTTAATAAAAGTTTTGATTTTATTCCATTAGAATATAAAAAGAGAATGGAACAGAGAAAATATATAAAATATGGGTTAACCATTTTAGCAATGGCTTTAATCATAGAATTTTTTTTGTTTTTCTTTTTTACAAGTGTAAGAAATAATGAAATGGAAAGTATAGAAAATTTAGAAATAGATTTAGGGAATATAAAAGAAAGAATAGAAAAAAGTAGACAGGAAATAAAAAAAATTGAAAATTTTAAAGATAAAAAAAGCAAATTAATGAAAAAAATGGATTTTGGAAGATTTAAAATGTATGAAATACTTGAAGAATTAAAAAAATGTAAATCATCACAAATATATTTTGATGGAATAGAATATGATGGAAAAAATACATTGAAAATAATTGGAAAAGCAGCAGCAGAAAAAGAAATCTATGAATTTGAAAAAAATATTCTGAAAAATAATAATTTTTTTTATTTAAATCATGATTATATAAAAAAGCAGGAATATGGTTATGAATTTCAAATGGATATAGGAGTAAAAAATGAAGGGAATAAATAATCTTCAGTTTACAGAATGGAAGGAAAAAGGAATAGCTTTTATTTTTATTGGACTTTGGATGGTATTTACTTACAAACTTATAATAGAACCATATAATGAAATTCAAAATAAAAAAAAGCAAAAATTATCATTAGAAGTTAAAGTAAAAAAAGCTGAAAAAGAATTAGGAGAAACAGAAAAAATATATCAAAAAAAATTTGAGGAAAATAAAAAAGAAAAAGCTGAATATGAAATATATGAGAAAACTCTTTTAGAAAGAGGGTTTCAAAATTCTGGAAAAATGGAAGAATACATATATCAAAAATCAAAGAAAAATAGAATAACTACAGAAATTATAGGGAGTATAGAAAAAAGTGGAACTACAGAGAAGGAGAGTAAAGGAAGAGTATATGTTCCCTATTCTATAACTGGAGAAGAAAAAAATATTTTAAATTGGGTTGAAGAAATTGAAAATTCAGAAAAACTGGTATCATTCACAGATACTCCTTTTCAGTTTTATAAAAATGAAAATAATATAATAAAAATCAATTTGAAGATATCTGGCTATATTCTTAATGATACACCTAAAGAAAAAAATGAGAAAATTACTGAAAAAGAAAAAATTTTTTATGCTTATAATGAAAAAGAAATAATGGCAGAAAAAAATATAGTTGAAATAAATGGAAAAGTGTATATGATTATAAAATTTAAGAGTGGAAAAAGAAAAATATTTACTCATGGAGAGGAAATAAGAAAAGATAATAAGCAATATATATTAAAGATAGAAGATGATGAATTGTATTTAGAAAAATAAGACTTAGAAAATAAATGGGGAGAAAGTATGAAAAAAAATCTTATACTTCTATTAATTTTTTTTATTTGTTATAATATTTATGGTAAAATAGAAAAGATTTCTTTAAAGAAAATAAAACTTGAACAAGAACTTGAATTAAAAAATATAGCTCTTTCAGATGCATTGGCAGTTATATCTAAAGAAAGCAGAATGACTATAATAGCAGATGATAAAGCAAAAGATATAATTTTAGACCTTTTTTTTGCTGAAGGAGAAAATTTTGAAAGTATATTGGAAGGAATTGCTGTAACTAATAATTTGAAAATAAGTAATCTAGATGAAATGCTGGTTTTATCTAAAAGAAATTCAAATATATCTGGGGAAATGGCCCTAGGAGGAAAAGTTCTCATAGATGGTTATGATAAAGGTATAGAGGGAGTAAAAGTAACTGTTCAAAAGAGTTCGTCAGTTCCAGTATACACAACATATGGAGGAAATTTTGTTATAAATGATTTAAATCCTGGAATATATGTGATAAAATTTGAAAAGAAAGGTTTTCTTACATCAGGACAGATAATAAATATTGATAAAAACATAAATACTGTTACTGTTTCTATGGAGAGAGATAAAAATAGTCCTGAAAAGATAAGAGAAGAAAAAGATATTAATAATATTATGGAAAAAACTTTTATTAATGGAGAAGAGTTTTATACTGAAAAAATAAAACTGGTAAATATATCACCAGATGAAATAAGCAGTATATTAAAAAGTTCTTTTGGTGATGGAATAAGAGTATCTTCTATCCCAAAAATGAATATGATAATAATAGTAGGGAAAAAAGACAGTATAACATCAGCTTTAAGGCTTGTAAAAGAATTGGATAGAGAAATACAGCAGGTAAGAATAACTTCACAAATATTAGATGTGACAGATAATCTGTTTGAAAATTTAGGCTTTGACTGGTTGTACAATAATACTGGAAGTATAGAAAAAAATAATGGACTGGATATTTCATTAATAGGAAAAGCAGCAGTAGAAGGTGCAGGAGTAACCTTTGGTTCAGGCATAAATTTAGTGAGACAGTTCAATGATGGAAATGATATACTTGGTTTGGGGATAAACCTTTTACAGACTACTCAGGACTTGGTAATAAGTGCCATGCCATCAATACTTGTAGCTGATGGAGAAGAGGGAGAATTTAAAATAACAGAAGAAGTAATAGTTGGTGAAGAGAAAAAAGAAAATGATAATACAGAGAAGACAACTTATACACCTCTATTTAGAGAAGCTGGAATAATACTCAAAGTAAGACCTCTAATCAAGGAAGATGGAACAATATTTTTAAAAGTAATGATAGAAGTAAGTAATTTTAGATTAAAGAAAAGTGAACAGGAAAATATGACTTCTGATGGAGGAACATATAATTCAGAAGGGGGATCTAAGATAGGAAGAAGTATAGAAACTACTGTAAAAATGAAAGATGGTGAAACAATTTTTATAGGTGGACTTAAAAGGGCAGTAGTCCAAAATTTAGACAGTAGAGTACCTTTTCTTGGAACAATTCCTGTAATAAATATTTTTTTTAAAAATCAATCTGTAAAAAAAGAAATAACAGATATATACATAAAATTGAAAGTTGATATAGAAAAAGATACTTGGGAAAGAGACAGTTTTGATAAAACTGAGTTGCATCAAAAAATTAAAGATATAAGAGATAGAAAAATATACCCTGTATTCTAGCAGGAAGTAAGGAGAATTTTATGGAGAAAAAGAATAATTTTGACTTGAAAAAAATACTGGATAATTTCAAAAATATAAAAATAGGAGTAGTTGGAGACTTGATGTTGGATGACTATATTTATGGAAGTGTAGATAGAATATCTCCAGAAGCACCTGTGCCAGTAGTAAATGTGTTGGAGGAAAAATTTGTTTTAGGGGGAGCAGCAAACGTTGTGAATAATTTAGCTTCTCTAGATGCACAGACTATCTGTTTTGGTGTTATTGGAAATGATTCTAATGGAGATAGGCTTATGGGAGCATTTGCAGATAAACATATAGATGTATCTGGTCTTATAAGAAGTAAGGATAGAACTACTATTGTAAAAAGAAGAGTAATTGGAGGAAATCAGCAGTTATTAAGAATAGACTGGGAAGATATAACTCCAATATCTACATTTTTGGAATATGCTCTCCTTAAAAATATAGAGTCAAAAATAGATGAACTGGATGCAGTAATACTTTCAGACTATGATAAAGGAGTTCTTACTCCAATGGTAGCAAAAGAGATAGTAAAAATGTGCAGAGAGAGAGGAAAAATAGTAACAGTAGATCCTAAACCTAAAAATGCAGTAAACTATACAGGAGCAACATCTATAACTCCTAACAGAAAAGAAGCTTTAGAATGTCTTGGGCTGAAAAGATCAGATGATATGGAAGCTGTTGGAAAAGAACTTAAAGCAAAACTTCATCTTGATAATCTTCTTCTTACTAGAAGTGAAGAGGGAATGAGCCTTTTCTTAGATAATGATGAGGTTGTAACTATACCAACTTTTGCAAAAGAAGTATATGACGTGACAGGAGCAGGGGATACAGTAATATCAGTATTTACATTGGCAGGAGCTTCTGGTGTTTCATGGCATGAAGCTGCAAAAATAGCAAATACAGCAGCAGGGGTAGTAGTTGGAAAAATGGGAACATCTACTGTTACTAAAGATGAAATACTTGAATTTTATAACAGAATTTATGAGAGATGGGAATAGTGATATAATGATAAGAATTGGAAATGGATATGATGTCCATATACTTACAGAAGGAAGAAAACTGGTGCTTGGTGGAATAGAAGTTCCTCATATTAAAGGTATATTGGGGCATTCTGATGGAGATGTATTGGTTCATGCAATAATGGATGCAATGCTTGGAGCACTGGCTCTGGGAGATATAGGACGGCATTTTCCAGATACAGATATGAAATATGAAAACATAGACAGTACCATACTTTTAAAAAGAGTAAAAGAGTTAGTTGCTGAAAGAGGATATAAAATAATTAATCTTGATTCTATAATAGTTTTACAGAAGCCTAAAATAAAACCATATATAGAAGCTATGAGAAAAAGAATTGCAGAAGTATTAGAAATAGATGTAGAACAGGTAAGTGTAAAAGCTACTACTGAGGAAAAGTTAGGCTTTACAGGAGATGAAAGTGGAGTAAAATCTTACTGTGTTGTGCTTTTGGAAAAATAGATTATTAAGTTGAGGGTGATTAAAAAGTTAGAATAAAATTCTGTTTATATGTCATCTTCATATTTTTATAGGAGACAAATATATGAATTATAGAGAAAATAAAATGTATATATATATAAAAATAAAATTTTTTGAAGCAAAAAGAACAACTAAAGTGTCTCTTTCAGATGGAAATTATAGACCTCATTTTGTAATAAAAAATGATTCTGAATATTTAGGAGTTCAATTCATAGATGGAGAGGAATTTGTTTTTGAAAAGGAGTTAATTGGAATTGTTCAACCTATTTATATAGATACTATAGATTACAGCAAATTAATACCAGGTACAGAATTTTTTATTTTAGAAGGAAAAAACCTAGTAGGAGAAGGTGTGGTTATAGAAAAATTTAAAGCAGAACCTTGTTAAGAAAAAAGGAAGTTGAGTAAAAAATAATATAAATTTTAAAATTAGAAAATATGTATAATTAATAAAGCAAGCAAAATGTAAAAAATAATATAAATGAATAAAGTAAAAATTGTGTGTTTTCTAATAATATGAAACTAAATAATTGACAGCCTGAGTTAATTTTTTTAACTTGAGTGGTCAATTTTTTTATTATGTCAGTATTTTAAAAGTAATAAAGAATCATTCTTAGTATTTCTAATAAAAATAATTTAAAGATATTAAATTGGAGTATAATTTATTTTGTCTCGATTTTGAGAAAAAATTATCTTTTTCGAAACAAAAAAATATAATACAGGACAAATAATAGGTGAAAAAGTTCTTGAAAATGGTTGCTGGTTTTTTGGCACACTATTTGCTTTATATATAAGCAGAGAAAAAATTATAATGGAAGAGGTGGTAGATTAATGACAGTTCCAGTAGTTGTAAGTTTAATAGGGATAATTGTGGGGTTATCACTATTGATTTACCTTGTAATGAGAGGAGTAAACATATTTGTTATTGCAATCTTGTGTTCTTCAATAGTAGCAATAACAGGAGGAATGAATCTTTATACAGCTTTAAAATTTGATTACATGGGGGGATTTGTAGACTTTTTTAAAAATAATTTCTTCATATTTCTTGCAGGAACAGCAATGGGAAAAATGATGGAAATTACAAATGGTGCCAAGGCAATAGCTAAAATGATTATAAAGTTTTTGGGAAAAGATAAAGCTTTAATATCAATTCCATTAGCTTGTGGAATTCTTTTGTATGGTGGAGTTAGTATGTTTGTTGCAAGCTTTGCTGTATTTCCAATAGCTTTAGAAGTGTTTAGAGAAGCTGATATTCCAAGAAGATTTATACCAGCAGCACTTTGCTTCGGATGCAGTACATTTGCAATGATTGTTCCTGGAACACCTCAGATACAAAATATAATACCTAGCCAATACTTAGGAACAGATTTAATGGCAGGACTTGTAAATGGGGTAATAGCTTGTGCAGTTATGCTGGTTCTTGGAAGTTTTCTTTTATTCAGAATGGTGGACAAAGAAAAGAAGCAAGGGAAACATTTCATAGCTAAACCAATGGATGCATTTGATGATAAAGAGGAAGATCTTCCAAATGGATGGGTGGCTCTTATTCCGCTTTTAGTCTGTATTGTTTCAATAAACATAAAAATAAATGGAAAAACAATTATACCAATAGAAGTGGGAGTGTTTTTAGGAACATTTCTTACATATATTCTATTAAATAAATATCAGGACAATTCAAAGGTTCTTGATAATCTTGGAGAAACTTGTAGAACAACAATACTTGCAATTACTAATACTTGTGCAGTTGTAGCTTTTGGCTCAGTTGTAAAATCAACAACAGCTTTTCCAGAAATAGTAAATGCAATGGTAAATTTTCCTGGACCAAAAATTCTTGGAGCAGCTGTTGGAACGACAGTGATTGCAGGGGTATGCGGATCGGCATCAGGTGGACTTGGAATAGCAACACCATTATTAGGACCAGCATTTATGGCAAAAGGAATTTCAGCAGCAGCTCTTCACAGGACAATGTCAATAGCATCAGCAGCACTAGATTCATTGCCACATAATGGTTATATAGTAACTGTAACTAATAGTTTATGTAATGAAACACATAAAGATGCATATATGCCTGTATTTTGGCTTACAGTATTTACACCATTGGTTGGAACAGCAGTAGCAGTTGTTTTATTTACATTTTTCCCAAATCTTCCATAAAGTAAGTAAATTTTTAATGATATAAAATATTAAAGAAAACGATAACTAAGGAAAATATTCAGGGAGGAATTAAAAATGGAAAATGTATTATTTAATGAAAAAGATGGAATTATGTTTATAACAATCAACAGACCAAAAGCTCTTAATGCTTTGAATTCACAAACTGTTAATGAATTGGGTGAAGTAATAAGTTCTGTTGAAGGAAGAAAAGATATAAAAGTTGTTGTTATTACAGGTTCTGGAGAAAAATCATTCGTTGCAGGAGCAGATATTGCAGAAATGCATAACCTAAATGCCATGGAGGGAAGAGAACTTGCTTTAAATGCTCAAAAAGTTTTCTCAAAAATTGAACAGATGCCTCAGGTAGTTATTGCAGCAGTGAATGGTTATGCACTAGGAGGAGGATGTGAACTTTCTATGGCATGTGATTTAAGAATAGCTTCTGATAAGGCAAAATTTGGGCAACCAGAAGTTAACTTAGGAATACTTCCCGGTTTTGCAGGAACTCAAAGACTTCCAAGGTTAGTTGGAAAAGGAATAGCTAAAGAGCTTATATTTACAACTGATATGATAGATGCACAGAGAGCATATGAAATAGGGCTTGTAAATAAAATTGTAAAACCTGAAGAACTTATGACAGCAACAGAAGAAATGGCAAGAAAAATAATGTCAAAAGGTATGTTTGGGGTAAGTCTGGCAAAAGCAGCTATCAATAATGGAATGAATATGGATATGGAGTCTGCTTATAAGTATGAAGCTGATATGTTTGGTCTTTGCTTTGCAACTGAAGATCAAAAAGAAGGTATGGAAGCTTTCTTAAATAAAAGAAAAGCTGAATTTAAAAATTTCTAATATAAATAGGGAGATGAAATATATGGGAAAAGTGAAAGTGTTACAGCCATCAGAAGCAGCTGCTTTAGTTAAGGATGGAGTAAATATAGTTACAAGTGGGTTTGTTGGAAGCTGCTGCCCAGAAACTTTAAGTGAAGCGTTGGAAAAAAGATTTTTGGAAACTGGCCATCCAAATAATCTTAATCTATATTATGTTTCTGCTCAAGGAAATAAAGGAGGAAGAGGAGCAGGGCATTTTGCACACAAAGGAATGATAAAAAGAGTTGTTGGCGGTCATTGGAATATGACTCCAGGTCTTGGAGAACTTTCAATGAAGAATGAAATAGAAGCATACAATTTTCCTCAGGGAACTTTATCACAGTTATTTAGAGATATAGCTGGAAAAAGGATAGGGACAATAACTCATGTTGGGTTGAATACATTTGTTGACCCAAGAATTGAAGGGGGAAAATTAAATGAAATAACTACAGAAGATTTAGTTGAGGTTATTAATATAAAGGGACAGGAAAAACTTTTATATAAGGCATTTCCAGTAGATGTATGCTTTCTGAGAGGAACTTATGCAGATGAAAATGGAAATATCAGTATGGATAAAGAGATAGCAACTCTGGAAATGACAGCTATTGCTCAAGCTTGTAAAAATTCTGGAGGAATAGTCATAGTTCAAGTAGAGAAAATAGTTGAAGCTGGTTCTCTTAATCCTAAACTTGTTAAAATACCTAAAATTTATGTAGATGCTGTTGTTGTTTCTAAACCAGAAGAGCATGAACAATGTTTTGGCTGTGAATATGATTCTAGTATGGCTGGTCTTACAAGAGTTCCACTTTCTAGCTTGCCTCCAGTAGAATTGGATGCCAAAAAAATAATTGCTCGTAGAGCAGCAATGGAATTACAAGAAAATTCAGTTGTAAATCTAGGAATAGGGATTCCTGAATTTATTTCCTGTGTTGCAAATGAAGAGGGAATAGGAGATAAGATGACTCTTACAGTTGAAGCAGGAGCAATAGGTGGAGTTCCTCAGGGAGGAATGCGTTTTGGAGGTTCAGTAAACCCTGAGTGTATTCTTGATGAACCTTATCAATTTGATTTTTATGATGGTGGTGGAATAGATCAAGCATTTCTAGGACTTGCTCAGACAGATGAAAATGGAAATATAAATGTAAGTAAATTTTCTGGAAGAGTTGTAGGATGTGGTGGTTTTATAAATATTAGTCAAAATGCTAAAAAAGTATATTTTTGTGGAATCTTCACTACAAAAGGGTTAAAGCAGGAAGTACAAAATGGTAAATTAGTTATTGTTCAAGAGGGAACTTCAAAGAAATTTGTAAAAGAAGTGGAACAGATAACATTCAGCGGAATATATGCAAGAAAAATAAAACAACCTGTGATGTATATAACAGAAAGAGCTGTATTTGAATTGAAGGAAGATGGAGTATATATTACAGAAATTGCTCCAGGAATCAGCTATGAAAAAGATATTCTTCCTCATATGGATTTTGAACCAAAAATACTTCAAGAGGGAATAAAATTAATGGATGAGAGAATATTTAAAGATGAAATAATGGAACTTAAATAAAAGCATAATAACTTATTATAAATCAGGAGGGATAAAATATGTATGATTTAAGATTATCAGAAGAACAGCAAAGAATATGTCAAATGGTTAGAGAATTTTCAGAAAAAGAAGTAGCACCAGGAGCAAAAGAAAGAGATTTAAATGAAGATTTTTTAGGAACAAGAGATATTTTAAAGAAAATGGGAAAATTAGGTCTTATGGGACTTCCATATGCAAAAGAATATGGAGGAGCAGGACTTGGATATGTAGAATATGCACTGGCAGGTTTTGAATTAAATAAAGTAGACGCTTCAGTAGGAATTTCTTACTCTGTACATATTTCATTAGGAAGTGGACCAATATATAATTTTGGAAATGAGGAGCAAAAGAAAAAATATTTACCTAAATTATGTTCAGGAGAATATATAGCAGCATTTGGACTGACTGAACCTTGTGCAGGAAGCGACGCTGGAGCAAGTCAGTGTACAGCAGTATTACAGGGAGACAAATATATATTGAATGGAACTAAATGCTTTACAACAAATGGAGAATTTGCAGATGTTATCATAGTATTTGCAATGACTGATCCATCACAAGGAACAAAAGGAATTTCGGCATTTATAGTTGAGCCTAAAAATTTCCCAGGAATAAAATTTGTAAAGAGAGAAAAGAAAATGGGAATCAGAGCATCAGTTCAAAATGTCATAGAAATGGAAAATTTAGAAGTACCTAAAGAAAACTTATTAGGAAAAGAAGGAAGTGGATTTAAAATTGCTATGGCAACTTTAGATAGTGGAAGAATAGGTGTAGCAGCTCATGCTACTGGAATAGCAAAAGGAGCATATGAATATGCACTGAATTATTCAAAAGAGAGAGTACAGTTTGGAAAACCAATAGCAAAACAACAGGTAATTGCTTTTAAACTGGCAGATATGTATGCTAAGATAGAAGCAGCAGAAGCAGTAACATTGAAAGCAGCATGGGTAAAGGATCAGCATGAATCATACAGCATTCCAGCAGCAGTAGCTAAATTAACAGCAACAAATACTGCAATGGAAGTAACAACAGAAGCAGTTCAAGTACTGGGAGGAACAGGATTTACAATGGATCATCCAGTAGAAAGAATGATGAGAGATTCAAAAATTACTCAAATTTATGAGGGAACAAATGAGATACAGAAACTTGTTATCTCAGGAGGAATTTTAAGATAATTATAGAGAATAAAATATATTAAGGGATGCCACTAGCGTCCCTTATTTTAAAATAAAAACAGGAGATCAGTTATGAAAATATTAGTTTTGATTCGTGAAACTTTTCCTACAGATGAACTTTTAACAGAGAAAAATTTAAAAGAGAAAAGAATATTAAATCCTTATGATGAATATGCATTGTTTCAAGCTAAAAAAATAAAAGAAAAATCTGAGGGAGAGATAGTATGCCTATTTTTATCTCATAGAAAAACCCAGTATGGCTTAAGAACTGCCTTAGGACTTGGAGGAGACAGAGGTATTTTTGTATATTATCCTCAAAAGAATATTGAAGAAATAGCAGAAGCTTTGGCAAGAGAGATAAAAGAAGAAAAATACGACGCTATTTTGATGGGAAACAGAGATGTTAATGATGATAGAGAAGAGCTTCCAAGCAGACTAGGAGTTTTATTAGGACTCCCTATTTACTCTCATTTGCTTTCAATTGATTATCAAGATTTTCATTTTTTAGCTAAAAGGGAGAGAGAAGAAACAATAGATACAATCAAAATTTTAAAGAATGGTATTTTTGCATTCAGCCAAAATGTATATGAACCAGAATATCCTTCAATCAGCAGTATTATGTCAATCAAAGATAAGGCAGTAAGAGATATTTATTATGAAAATATTATTTCCAGAGAAGATGAAAAAATTGTATATCAGGATATTTATAGGAGATTGGAAATTTACAAGAATATAACAGCAGAAAAAGGAACAGAAGAGTTATTAAATTATATGAAAAAATGGAAGTTGATTGACTAAGGAGGGTGTATGAATATATTACTCTATCTTCATGGAAATATAGATTTATCAGAAAAGATTCAAGAATTGATTAATATTGCCTGTTTATGGAAGAGGATAACAAATGGAAGATTATACATAACTATTTCAAAAGAAAAGAAATTATCAATAAAAAATAAACTTGAAGAATGGGAAATTGATAAAATATTTATTTTAGAAGACAGTAAAGAAGATACTTTAAAAAAAACAAGTTCATTCTTTGAGAAAATTTCAAAGATGATAAATATTGACTGTATAGTAATGGGAAATTCAATTTTTGAAAGAGAGTTGGCACCATATATAGCAAGCATATATCAATGGCAATTTGTTCCTAATATTATAGATTTTAAAATTGAAGGAAAGGATATTTTATGGAAAAGATTCCTATATGGAACAAGGGCAATACAAAAATTTACAACAGACAGTAGTTCTATTGTGGTTACAGTATCTTCTAATATATATAAAAAAGATGAGAGAAGAGCTATGGCAAAGCATGTAGAATATGTAAATGTAAGTACAGAAGAAGAAACTGAAATTTTATTTACAGTAGAATCAGTAGAGCAAAAAATACTCCAGAAGCATCCTTTGGAAAATGCTAAGATGGTTATTGGAGTAGGAAAAGGAATTAAAAACAAAGAGAATTTTTTGATGATTGAGGAACTGGCAGATCTTCTGGGAGCAACTATAGGAGTAACCAGATCTGTAGTAGATAATGGCTGGCGACCTGAATATGAAAAAATAGGGCAGACAGGAAAAATTATCAAACCTGAATTGTATCTTGGATTTGGAATATCAGGGGCAATGCAGCATATGGCAGGGGTAAGGCAAGCAAGGCATATTATTATGGTAAATAATAATCCTAATGCAGAATCATTTCGTTCATCAGATTTTGGAATTGTAGCAGATTTATTTGATGTCATTCCTAGAATTATAAAGTTTATAAAAAATAAAAAATCTTTATAAAAAAGTTAAGACCTCTTCTGAAAAAATATGAGGTCTTAATTTATTTTAACTTTTCTTTATATTGAATTTTTTAATTTTTTTATAGAGAACACTTCTGTGGATTCCCATTTTCTCTGCTGTTTCGCTACAGTTCCAATGGTATTTTTTTAAAAATTCTTCTATAAGAAGTTTTTCATAGGAATCTATTTTTTCCTGAAAATCTAGATTTTTATTTTCAATATCAGAGTATCGTTTATTGTACATTTTTGCTGGAAGATCTTCAAGTTCAATTAAAAAATTATCATTTATTGCATAAGCACTTTTTATAACATTGTCTAGTTCTCTGATATTTCCAGGCCATAGATAATTTTTAAGGCAGTTTTTTACTTCCTTTGAAAAACCTTTTACAGTTTTGTATTCAAGATTCAGTTTAGTTAGAAAATAACCTGCAAGTTCCAAGATATCTTCTTTTCTTTCACTTAGAGAAGGCATCTCTATATTTATAACATTTAATCTGTAATATAAATCCTCTCTAAATAATTCTTTTTCAATCATTTCGGGAAGATTTTTTCTTGTAGCTGCAATAATTCTTACATCAATAGGGATAGAATTGACACTTCCAACAGGGTCAATTTCTTTTTCTTGGAGAACTCTTAAAAGTTTTCCTTGCATAGGAAGAGGCATATCTCCAATTTCATCTAAAAATATTGTACCTCCATTGGCAATAAAAAACTTCCCTTTTTTTCCACCTTTTTTTGCTCCTGTGAAAGATCCTTCTTCATATCCAAATAATTCAGATTCTAAAAGAGCTTCTGGGATAGCAGCACAATTTATACTTATCATAGGTTTATCAGCTCTATCACCACTTGTATGAATAGCTCTAGCAAATACTTCTTTTCCTGTTCCAGTTTTACCAGTAATAAGAACAGGAAAGTTTGTTTTAGAAGCTTTTAAACCAATTTTTTTTACAGTAAGAAAAGACTGTGATTTTCCTACTATTTTATCAAAACAATAGTTTTCTTTGGCAGCATTAATGTATTCTTCTTTATAGTATTCAAGTTCAGCATATTCTTTCATTAATTTTTTAGCAACATCAAGAGTTTGAAGTCTGAATTTTATCTGAGCTACTCCAGCTATAACTTCTCCCTCTTCATTTTCAACAAATGAACGGCTTACAATAGCAGACCCTTCTTTTTCAACTCCCAAGATATAAGTTTGGATAACACATTCCTCACAATAGCGTTTTTCCATTACTTCAAGCATTTTACTGTTTGGAATAATATTGAGAATTGATTTCTCAAGAGCTTTTTCCTTAGTTGTACCTAAAAAATTACAATATTTTTCATTGATATGAATAACTTCACCAGCTCTATTTACAACAATAAAGCCATCATCTGTCATAGAAGATACTCTCTCAAAAATATGAAGATGTAGATATTTATTTTTATTTTCCATAGATATCTCCTAACTCTAAAATACTTTTTTATTACATATTACCATAAAAATTATGTATTATAAATAGAAAAATTATAAAGGATATATGTTTAAATAGAATAAGATTAAATTTAAATAAAGAATTCAAAAGAAATTACATAAATTTTTTGATAAATTATAAATTGTATAATTTTAATTTTCTATAAAGAGTAGCAAGGCTTATATCCAATGTTTTAGCTACTTTAACCTTATCTTTAGATGAACGCCCATATTTTAAGAGAAGACTTTCAATAGCTTCTTTTTCCATTTCAGCTAAAGTTTTTGTTCCTTTTATATCAAGAGAATTTGTAAGTTTTGGTGGTAAATGTTTTACAGTTATCATCAAATCTCTTTCTTCTAAAACATTTATTATATATTCAGTTATATTTTTTAGTTCTCTTATATTTCCAGGCCAGCTGTAAGAAAGAAAAATAGACATAACTTCATTTGAAAGTCTCCTTATAGGAATATTGAAAAGATGAGAATACTTAGCAATGAAGAAATTTGTTAAATCTTCTATATCTTTAGGTCTTTCCCTTAAAGCAGGGATGTCTATTGGGAAGACATTTAATCTGTAGTAGAGATCTTCTCTGAATTTACCTTCAGCAACAAGAGATTCTAAATTTTTATTGGTAGCAGCAATAATTCTTATATCTATTTCTTTTATCTTATCAGAACCAACAGGTGAAATAGTTTTCTCTTGAAGCACTCTTAAAAGTTTTACCTGAAGGGACAAAGGCATATCTCCAATTTCATCTAAAAATATAGTTCCCTTATCTGCTTGTTGAAAAAATCCCACTTTTCCTTTTGGGTTTGCTCCTGTAAAAGCTCCCTTTACATATCCGAAGAACTCACTTTCCATAAGAGTATCTGGAATAGCTCCGCAATTGACTGCAATGAGAGGCATATCAGCCCTGTTGCTGTTCATATGAATAGCTTTTGCAGCCACTTCCTTTCCAGTTCCACTTTCTCCTGTAATGAGAACTGTTGATGTTGTTTTGGCAACTTTTCTTATTTTTGAATATACAGCTTCCATTTCCTGAGAATTGAAAATAAATTCTTTTGAAAAATTGTAATTTAATTGTTGAAGATATGTTTTAAATTTTTCAGCTTCTTGAAATATATACAAAGTTCTGAATCTTCCCATATTTTTGGGAAAATAGATTATATCTCCCACAACATCATGTGAAATATTTGCATAAGAAAGAGAAAATTCTTTCTTATCAAGAAAATTTTTTATAGGTGAAACTATAAGCTTATGTTCGTAGTCCGTAAGTTTAAAAAGAGCTATCCCTTTTTCATTAATAAGTTCAATTTTATCATGTTCATTGGTTATAATAATAGAATCAGGAATTCTGTCAACTATATTCATGAGAACTTTATTATTGTTTTCTATCATTATTTTTTCATTGGCTTCATATACTCTGGAACTTATAAATAAAGCTATCTGTTGTAAAAATTTTATGTATGAATCTTTTTTTGAGATGAATTCTTCTTTTTGTTTTTCATTAAAGCATATCAAGCCTATAACCCCAATAGGTTCAGAATTAAACATAATAGGAGTAGATATTTCTAATACTTCTGTACAGGTATATTTTGAAGGGCAGGTCTGGCATATTTCCTCTTCTCTAGGAGAGAGAATGATTTCTGTATTTCCAGTTTTTAAAACATGCTCATAAACATGAGATTCTCCAGTCATATCAAGACCTACTTTTTCTTTCAGTCTTCCAGTACCTGCTATTCTCATAAGGTCTTTACTCATGATTTCCACATCTATATTTATTACCTGAGAAATAGTTTCAGCATACTTTGATATACCATCTTTTATTTTATTTAATAAATCCATATTTCCACTTCCTTTTATTTCATATATGTATTATACAATTTTTTCTCAAAATGAGAAAGAAAAAAATGATGAAAAGAATAAATCAGAAAATATAGGACTTCAGTGAAAATTCTCAAAATGATAGAAATTTCTCAAAATGAGAAATAAAAAATTAATTTATTTCTAAAAAATGAATAAAAATAATTCTAAAAGTTCCTAAATAAAACAAAATTTTTATAAAAAAAATTGGTATACTTTTTGCTTATATATACTGTGAAAATAAAAACAATAGGAGGATAAAAAATTGGAACTACTAAAATGGGTACACAATAAAAAAAGCAGAAATGCTGAATATAAAAAATCTGAACTTTCAGGTTTCAGCTCTGAGGAAATGAAAGAGGTTTATGAATTTCATAAAAGTCTCCCTGATTATCAGGCTACTCCTTTAGTTGATTTAAAAACTCTTGCTTCATACTATGGTGTTAAAAAAGTATGGCTGAAGGATGAATCTAAAAGATTTGGTCTTAATGCTTTCAAAGTCCTTGGAGGTTCATATGCTATTGGTAAATATCTTAGTAAAAAACTTAATAGAGATATGAAAGATCTTCCTTTTAATGTACTTATCTCTGATGAAGTAAAAAAACAGCTTGGAGATGTTACTTTTGTTACTGCTACTGATGGTAACCATGGTAGAGGTGTTGCATGGATGGCTGCAAGACTTAGACAGAAATCTGTTGTATATATGCCTAAAGGTTCAGCTCAAATGAGATTTGATGCTATTGCTAAAGAAGGAGCAGATGTAACTATAACTGATCTTAACTATGATGATGCTGTAAGACTTGCTAACAAAGGTGCGCAGGATCATGGTTGGATAATGGTACAGGATACTGCATGGGATGGATATGAAGAGATACCTCTATGGATAATGCAGGGATATTCAACAATAATAAATGAAGTTATAGAACAACTTGAAGCTGCAAAAGAGGAAAGACCAACTCATGTATTTCTTCAAGCAGGAGTAGGATCATTCGCAGGGGCAGTGCAGGGATATCTGGCACATCTTTATGGAGATGACAGACCAGTTACTGTTATCTGTGAACCTCATGGTGCTAACTGTATATATAAATCTATGGAAGCCAATGATGGAAACCCTCATAATGTATCTGGAGACCTTACTACTATAATGGCAGGACTTGCATGCGGAGAACCAAATACTATCAGCTGGAAAATATTAAGAGATAATGCAGACTTCTCTGTATCATGTGATGACCAGATTGCAGCTAGAGGAATGAGAGTATTATCAAGCCCTATTGGAAATGATGCAAGAGTTATTTCAGGAGAATCAGGAGCTGTAGGGTTGGGACTGTTCACTATACTTTCAGAAAAGAAAGCAGAATATAAAGAACTTATGAAGCAACTTAAAATAGATGAAAATTCAAGAATTCTCTGCATCAGTACTGAAGGAGATACAGATGTAGAGGGATTCAAAAATGTAGTGTGGGATGGAGCTTATCCAAACAAATAAATCTTAACTATACCAATAAAAAATTCAGGAGGAATTTAAATGTTGACTAATGAAAGAAAAGAACAGATAGTAGAAGTGCTTCAAAACCTTATTCAAAGAAGAAGTTATTCAGGAGAAGAAAAAGAAGTAGCAGAATATATTAAAAAATTATGTTTTGAAGTAGGATATGATACTGTACATATAGATAAATATGGGAATGTTATTGGTTCTGTAAAAGGAAAATATGAAGGGCCAAAAGTACTTATGGATGGTCATATAGATACTGTTCCAGTAGATGAGGAAAAATGGACTAAGAAACCTTTTGCTGGTAGTATAGAAGATGGAAAACTTTATGGAAGAGGAACTACTGATATGAAGGGAGCTGTGTGCGCAATGCTTCTAGCTGGAGCATACTTAGCTCAAGATCTTAAGAAAGAGTTTGCTGGAGAAATATTCATTGCTGGTGTAGTTCATGAGGAATGTTTTGAAGGAGTTGCAGCAAGAGAAATCAGCAAATATGTAAAACCTGATTATGTAATAATAGGAGAAGCTTCTCAGCTTAATCTTAAAATAGGACAAAGAGGAAGAGGGGAAATAGTAGTAGAAACTTTTGGTAAACCAGCTCACTCAGCTAACCCAGAAAAGGGAATAAATGCAGTATATAAAATGATGAAGATAATTGAAAATATTCAAAAACTTCCAATGACTCATCATGATACATTGGGATATGGAATACTTGAATTAACAGATGTGAAATCATCTCCATATCCAGGAGCATCAGTAGTACCTGACTACTGTAGAGCTACTTATGACAGAAGACTTTTAGTAGGAGAAACTACTGAAAGTGTACTTGCACCTATTCAAAAACTACTGGATGAAATGATGAAAGAAGATGATACTCTGACAGTGAAAGTATCATATGCAAAAGGAGTGGAAAAATGCTGGACAGGAACAACAATAGAGGGAGAAAGATTCTTCCCAGGATGGCTGTTTGAAGAAAAAGATGAATATGTACAAAAAGCATTGAAAGCTTTAAAAGAAATAGGACAGACACCAACAATAACTCACTATAACTTCTGTACAAATGGATCACACTATGCAGGAGAAGCAGGAATAAAAACAATAGGATATGGACCATCAAGAGAAAATCTGGCACATACAATAGATGAATATATAGAACTGGATAGTTTATACAATGTAACTGAAGGATATTATGCAATTTTAAAAGCTTATTTGGAAAAGTAATAAATTAAATTAATTTAGGGGGAAATAAATATGAGTAAGGCACAAATCACAGCTTTGGTAATTATTTTACTTTACATGGCAGCAACTGTTGCTATTGGACTTATTGCTTCAAGAAAAAAAGCAGAAGAGAAAGAAAAACAAAGTAATGATGACTTTTTAATGGCAAGTAAATCTTTAGGACCAGTAGTTCTTGCAGGTACTTTGTTTGCAGCAAATACAGGTGGAGCAAGTACAACTGGTATTGCAACTAATGTTTTTCAATATGGGTTATCAGCAGCATGGTATGTTATTGCAGGAGGCATAGGGTTTGTTCTTGTATCATTTATAGCTCCCTATTTTAGAAGAGCACAGGCAAATACAGTACCTGAGATAATCAGTAAAAGATATGGTAAAGCATCACATATTTTTACTGCAATCACATCTATCTTAGCATTGTTTATGGCAACAGGAGCTCAAATTATAGCAACAGCCTCTATCATCAATGTTGTTACTGGATTTGATTTTAGAACAGCAGCAGTTGTTAGTACAATAGTAGTTATTATATATACTATGGTTGGGGGATTTAAATCTGTAACAGCAGCAAATCTTATGCATGTTTTATTCATTACAGTAGGAATGACTATTGCAATGCTTGTAATGGTAAATAGCAAAGAAGTTGGTGGTTTTAGTGAATTGTTCCAAAAAGCAGAAGCTATGAAAAGTGTAAGTGGTACTGACATGAACATGCTTAGTATGACAAAAATTGGAGCTACAACTATTATAGGATATATAGCTATGTATTTTATGACTTTCCCTACAGGGCAGGAAATAGTTCAAACTTACTGTTCAGCAAAAGATGGTAAATCAGCAAAATTAGGTTCTATACTTGCTGGCCTTGTATCGGCAGCATATGCAATAGTTCCTGCTATAATTGGACTTTTAGCTTATGTATGTATTGATGGTTATGCATTAGGTGGAGCGCAAAAGAATGCCTTAGCACAAGCAACTATTACATTTGCTCCTTCTGTTATTGCTGGTATAGTTCTTGCAGCAATTGTTGCTGCAACTATGAGCAGTGCTGCAGGAAATATGATTGGAACTGCTACAATGTTTACAAATGATATTTTTGTTCCTTACATTAATAAAGGAGTTAAAGAAGATAAAAAAGAAATTTGGATTTCAAAAATTGCTATGTTAATAGTTGGAGGAGTGGGACTTTTTATAGCTCTTGAAGCAAGTAATGTAATCAGTGTTATGATGGGAGCTTTTGCACTTAGAAGTGCAGGTCCTTTCGCAGCATTTATCTGTGGTATTTTCTATAAGAATGTAACAAGAAATGCAGGGTTTATTTCAATAGTTGCAGGTACTGCTGTAGCAGCTGTATGGATATATATTTTAAAAACTCCTTGGGGATTAAATGCAATGGTACCTGGTGGAATTGTAGCATTTATAGTAATCTTTGCCGTTTCTGCAATTGAAAGAAGTATGGGTGTAAAACCAGCTCCAGAAATTGAATTTGAAAATATTTAATGATATAAGTACAACTATTAAGGAGGAGATTATATTATGAAAAAATTAATAAAAAATGGTTTTGTTGTTGATGGCAGTGGAGAAAAAAGATATAAGGCAGATGTTCTTATAAATGGAGATAAAATAGAAAAAATAGGAACAATAGACAATATTGAAGGAGCTGAGATTATAGATGCAACTGGAAAAATTGTAGCTCCTGGATTCATAGACACTCACAGTCACTCAGATTTAAAAGTATTAATAGAACCATTTATTGAGCCTAAACTTCGTCAAGGAATAACTACAGAAATACTTGGGCAGGACGGAATCTCAATGGCTCCCCTTCCAAAAGAATTTATAAGCTCTTGGAGAAAAAATCTGGCTGGGCTGGATGGAGACAGTGATCTTCTTTCTTGGGACTGGGAAACAACAGATAAATATCTTGACCTTATAGCAAAGACTGGTTCTGGGCCTAATGAACTGTATTTAGTTCCTCATGGAAATATCAGAATGGAAGCTATGGGACTTGAAGCAAGAGTGGCAACTGATGAAGAATTAGCTAAAATGAGAGATATTACTAGAAGAGAGATGGAAGCTGGTGCAGCTGGACTTTCAACTGGGCTTATTTATATACCTTGTGCTTATTCAGATACTAGAGAATTAGTAGAAATCTGTAAAGTAGCAGCAGAATATGACAGACCTCTAGTTATACATCAAAGAAGTGAAGCAGATACTATGATAGAATCTATGAATGAAGTTATAACTATAGCTAGAGAAAGTGGAGTAAAAATTCACTTCTCTCACTTCAAAATATGTGGTAAAAAGAACTGGCATCTAATAAAAGATATCATTGCTCTTCTTGATAAATGTAAAGAGGAAGGAATCAAAATATCTTATGACCAGTATCCATATGTTGCAGGAAGTACAATGCTTGGAGTTATTATTCCCCCTTGGGCACATGCAGGGGGAACTGATAAACTTGTAGAAAGATTAGGAAACAAAGCTGACAGAGAAAAAATGAAACATGATATAATCAATGGAATTCCAGGTTGGGATAACTTTATAGATTTTGCTGGGTTTGAAGGTATATATGTAACTTCAGTAAAAACAAAAGCTAATGAAGACTGTATAGGAAAAAATCTTATAGAAATAGGTGAACTAAGAGGAAAAGACAAATTTGATGCAGTATTTGATTTGTTAAAAGAAGAAGAAAATGCTGTGGGAATGTATGACTACTATGGAAAAGATGAACATGTAGTTACTTTCATGACAAGAGAAGAAAGCAATATATGTACAGATGGACTTTTAGGAGGAAAACCACACCCCAGAGTATATGGAGCTTTTCCAAGAGTTATAGGGAAATTTGTAAAAGAAATGAAGGCTATGACATTGGAAGAAGCAGTTTATAAAATGACATATAAATCTGCTAAAACATTTAAAATAGATAATAGAGGACTATTAAAAGAAGGATACTTTGCAGATGTGGTTATATTTGATGAAAATACAACTATTGATAAAGGAACTTTTGTTGACCCTATTCAATTCCCAGAAGGAATAAGTCATGTAATGGTAAATGGAGAACTTGTAATCAACAATTATGAGAAAAATGAAGTATTGCCAGGAAGAGTTATCAGAATCAAAAAATAGCTACCGCTTACAAAATCATTCGTGAATTTTGTACTCTAAATAATTCTTAAAGAAAGAGCATGAGAAATCATGTTCTTTTTTTTGTGCTCACACTGAAGAAGGAAAATTGACTTTTTCAGGTAAATCTGCTATAATTAAATTACTCGTAAGAAAGAAAAAAATGTCATGAAGTAGGCTTTCACATTAGTGGAAGCCTTTTTCATACTTATAAGTTACTGACATTTCTTGTAAGTAGTAGATTCTTTTTTACGGGGAGGTTTAGTATGTTTAAACTGGAGTTTCACTTTAACAACAATAAGATTGAAGGAGGTACTTTAATAATTATTCTTTTAATCATTGCTGCTATTGTGATTTGCTTCTTAGTTTACTAAACTAAGCCTCAACCCTTCGGGGTTAGAAGCAGGAGATAAATATTAAATTACTGTAAAGAAAATAAAATATAAATTTGTGAAGAGTCATTTTTGGCTCTTTTTTTGTTGGTAAATGTTGGAAAATGTGAAGAATTAAATTGAGAATAAAAGATAGGAAAACACCTAGAAAAATCTAAATATAGAGTGATGAATATAAAAGTTAGAAGAGATATTTTATATCTTTATGTATTAAATTTTATCTTTAGTTTCAAAATCAGTTCAAATTTTTCTAAAAAATCGTTGATTATTTTTGGGGAATGTGATATATTGTTGTTAACGGTTGGATGATGTGAGAATTTGTTGAAAAAATAAATGGATACAAATTTTGATATAGTATATAATTGTAGATAATGACACATATTTTGAGAAAATGTAATATTATGTGAACTGTATCAAAGGAGGTATTTAAAAAATGCTGGCAATTCAAAGATTAAAAGAGATTGAGAAAATCTTAAATGAAAAGGGAAGTGTGATAATAAGCACACTAAGCAGACAATTCAATGTATCTGAAGAAACTATAAGACGTGATTTAGATAAACTTGAGAAAACGAAAGTTTTGAAAAGAGTAAGAGGAGGTGCATACCTCCAGTCAGAAACTGACAAGCAGGTTCCATTAGAAATAAGAGAAAAAATATATCTTGAAGAAAAACATGAAATAGCAAATAAATCTATTGAATTTATTCAAGATGGGGATACTTTAATGATAGACAGCAGTACTACAGCTGTATGTGTGGCTCAGAATATAAATAAATACGAGAAAAAGGTTACTGTAATAACTAACTCGATAAGAGTTGTAGAAGTATTTCAAGATTCCAAATGGGTAAAAATAGTATGTGTTGGGGGAAGTTTTAGAAAGAGAACAAAATCTTTTATAGGAACTCAAGCTGTAAATCAGCTGGAAACTCTTTATGCAAATAAAGCATTTGTAAGCTGTACAGCAGTTAATAGAAAATTTGGAGTGACAGATGATAGTGAAAGGGAAGCAGAAATCAGAAGAAAAATGATAGCTAATTCAGAAGAAACATTCTTGATAGCAGATAGAACTAAGTTTGATAATCTGGAATCTCATTTGATCTGTGGATTGGAAAAAATAAATCATATTATAACAGATCAGAAATTATCAAATGAATGGGAAGAATCTCTTAAAAAACTGAAGGTAGACATTGTATATATATAATTCTAAGAAAGTGCATAGAAAAAGGTATATATTTAGAAAAGATGCTCATGAAAAAATAAGAAGTATAACTCTTGAAAAATTTAAAAAATTAACAAAAGAAGATATTGTGAATATTTTAAAAATGTCGAAATAGGAAGGTAGAAACTGAATGTTATTAGAAAAAGAAAGAAAAGAAGTAATGGAATACGGCAGACGAATGATAAAAGAAGGTCTTACCAAAGGAACTGGAGGAAATATAAGTGTAGTTAACAGAGAAAAAAATCTTATGGCAATTACTCCAAGTGGAATTGATTATCTTGAAATAATTCCAGAAGATATTGTAGTCATAGATGTACAGACTGGAAAAATAGCAGATGGAAATAAAGTTCCTTCAAGTGAAGCAGATATGCACAGAATATTTTATAAATATAAAAATGATATAAATGCAATGGTGCATACTCATTCAAAATATGCAGCAGGTTATTCATGCATCAATCAAAAACTTCCAGCAATACATTATCTTCTGGCAGTAGCAGGAACTGATGTGCCTTGTGCAGAATATGCAACTTATGGAACTGTGAGATTAGCTAAAAATGCTTTCAAAGCAATGGAGGGAAGAAAAGCAGTACTTCTCAGCAATCATGGGATGCTGGCAGGAGGGGCCAACCTGTCAGAAGCCTATAATATAGCTGAAAATGTAGAATTTTGTTGTGAATTATATTTTATAGCAAAAACTGTGGGGGATCCAAAAATTCTTTCAGAAAAAGAGATGGAGAATATGGTAGAAAGATTTAAAGATTATGGAAAAAAATCAGAAGAACATGAAGAAATCTAGGGTGGATTAAAATTTATATAAAAAATATTTAGGAGGGGACATATGGAGAAAAAAGGAAATATCAAAGGCTTGATTCCACTGTTTGTATTTTTAGGGTTATATGCAGGAGCTGGAATCTTTACAGGAAGTTTTGGGAACATGCCGTTACTGACAGCATTTATGATTACCATGGGACTATCTTTCTGTTTAAATAAAGAGGGAAAAAAAGAAACATTAGATGAAAAAGTAGATATTTTCTGCAAGGGGGCAGGAGAATCTACATTGATTTTAATGGTGGTAATTTTTCTTTTGGCAGGAGCTTTTTATTCTGTAGCAGATGCTATGGGAGCTGTTAGTTCTACAGTAAATTTAGGACTATCTGTACTTCCAGCAAAGATGCTTCTTCCAGGGCTGTTTTTGGTAGGGTGTGCACTTAGCTTTTCAATGGGAACATCTATGGGAACTGTAAGTGCTTTGACGCCAGTAGCTGTAGGAATAGCAAGAGAAACTGGGATAGCACTGCCTTTGGTATGTGGGGTGGTTATAGGCGGAGCAATGTTTGGAGATAATATGTCATTCATTTCTGACACAACTATTGCAGCAACAAGAACTCAGGAAGTAGGAATGAAAGATAAATTCAAAGTCAATTTTGCTATAGTTCTTCCAGCAGTTATCATTAATATGATATTGATATCTTTTATGGGAGGAAACGGAATAGAAGGGAAAGTATATGAGTATAATCTTGTGAATATAATTCCATATATTTCTATCATTGTTCTGGCTCTTACAGGACTTAATGTAATTAATGTGTTGGGAATAGGAATAGCTTTAGGACTGGGAATAGGACTTTTCCATGGAAGTTTTACTTTTGTAGAAATTTTTGGAATACTTCAAAGAGGTCTTGGATGGATGGAGGATATGTCTATAATTGCTATTGTAGTTGGAGGGGTAGTTGCTCTTATGGATCATTTTGGTGGTATCAGCTATCTGCTGGAAAATCTTACAGCCAGAATAAAGAGTAAAAAAGGAGCTGAAACAGGAATTGCAGTTCTTGTGAGCCTTCTTGATTTAGCAACTACAAATAATACTGTATCAATTATTACAGCAGGACCTTTGGCAAAAGATATAGCAGATAAATTTGGTGTAGATCGTAAGAGAGTAGCAGGACTTCTTGATTTGTTCTCATCAGCATTTCAAGGGTTGATGCCTTATGCAGGACAGATATTGATGGCAGCAGGAATGGCTCAGATATCACCAGCTTCTATTGTACCTTATTCATGGTATTCTATGCTGATGATAATGATGGGAGCTTTGTCAATAGCTACAGGACTACCTAATTTTAAGGATAGCAAAGCATAGTATTTTTAATAGAAAGAGGGATAAATATGAATAGAATGGACCAAGGATTAGCTTTTATGCTTCAATATGAAAATATTGCATGGTATGAAAATGGAAAAGTGAGAATTTTAGATAGAAGAATTTATCCAAGAGAAGTAAAATTTGTGGAGTGCAGTGATTATCATGAGGTAAGACAGGCTATTACAGATATGGTGACACAAAGTGCAGGACCTTATACAGCAGCAGGAATGGGAATGGCTCTGGCTGCTCATCAGGCAGAGGGGTTGTCTAAAGAGGAACAGATAGCTTTTTTAAAAGAAGCTTCTGATGTAATATCTCATGCAAGACCTACTACTGTAAATCGTATGAAACTGATAACTGAATCATGTTATGAAGTTGGGAAAGAAGCTGTTGAACAAGGAAAATCAGCTGTAGAAGCAATCTTTCAAAGAACAGTTGATTCTCTTGAGAGAAGGTATGGAAGAATGTCAGAAGTGGCTAAGAATCTTGTGAAGCTTTTTCCACAAAAAGGAAAAGTGATGACACAATGTTTTGGTGAAACAATTGTAGGGTGTATGGGAAGAGAAATAAAAAACCAAAATAAAGATATAGAATTTTTCTGCCCAGAAACAAGGCCATACCTTCAGGGAGCACGTCTTACAGCAAGTGTTTTGAAAGATCAAGGCTTTAAAGTTACAGTAATTACAGATAATATGCCTGCATGGACAATAAAATCTAAAGGAATAGATGTATTTACTTCAGCAGCAGACTCTATCTGCATGGATGGACATATAGTAAATAAAGTGGGAACTCTGCAAATTGCTATAGTTGCAAAATATTTTGGAATTCCTTATTTTGTTACTGGTATTCCTGATGAAGATAAAAAGCTTGAAAATATAGTAATAGAGGAAAGAAATCCAGAAGAAGTGCTGACATGCAATGGCATAAAAAATACTTTAGAAGGAGTAGAAGCATATTACCCATCTTTTGATATTACTCCACCTCATTTAGTCAGTGGTGTTGTTACAGATCAGGGAATATATTCTCCATATAATCTGGCAGAATATTATGAGAAAGAAGTAGAACAATATTATTAAGAAAGAGGGAAGATTATGAATAAATATTTAGAACATTTTCGTATGTCAGCAGCAGATGCTGTTGAATATACAAAATATTTTGGAATTTTTTCAAATGAAGCTGAATTAAGAGGGGAAGAAATTGGAGATGGAAATATAAACTATATTTTCAGAGTAGTAGAAGATAAAACTGGAAAGTCTGTTGTATTAAAACAGGCAGATAAATTTTTACGTTCATCTGGGCGTCCTCTCGATTTAGATAGAAGCAGAATTGAAGCAGAAATACTGAAACTGGAAGGGGAATATGCTCCTGAATTTGTACCAGAAATATATCGTTATGATAATATTATGTGTGTAATAGTGATGGAAGATATTTCTGAATATAAGAATTTAAGAAAAGAGCTTATGGATGGAAAAATATTTAAAAATTTTGCTGATGAAATAAGCAGTTTTTTAGTGGATACACTTCTTCCAACAACAGATTTAGTTCTGGATAGAGGGGAGAAAAAAGACAGAGTAGAAGCTTTTATAAATAAAGAACTGTGTGATATATCAGAATGTCTTGTATTTACAGAGCCTTATGTTAATGACAGAAACAGAAATATTGTTATTCCAGAAAATATGGAGTTTGTAAAAAAATACTTATATGATGATAAAGAACTTCATGTTGAAGCAGCAAAACTAAAAAATAATTTTATGAATAATGCACAAGCTCTTATTCATGGTGATCTTCATTCAGGTTCTATATTCATTAATGAAAAAGGAATGAAAGTCATCGACCCAGAATTTTCTTTTTATGGTCCTATGGGCTATGACATTGGAAATGTTATTGGAAATCTATTCTTTCCTTTGATAAATAGAAAATATCTTATGGAAGATGGAGAAAAGAAAAAGAGATTTCTAGAATGGCTTTCTAAAACTATTTCAGATATTTTTGATATATTTGTTATAAAGTTTCATAAAAAGTATAAGGAGATAGTGAAAGATCCTCTTTATGTAAATGAAGAATTTGAAAACTGGTATTTAAATCAGATAATGGCAGACTCAGTAGGTGCAGCAGGTATGGAGATCATCAGAAGAGTAGTAGGAGATTCTAAGGTGATGGAGATAACAAGTGTCACTGATGTAGAAAAAAAGGTAGAGATAGAAAGAGAACTTATTAAGATTGGAATAAAATTTATAAAAGAAAGATATAATATAAAGTCAGGAAGAGAATTGATTTTAAAAACATATTAATATATAAAAGAGGTTGACTCATAAGAAAAGTATAATTTTAGAGTTTTTTTAAGTGGGAGGGTTTGCTGCTAAATAAACAAACCTTTCTAATTTATAGAACTCCAATATTTATCTTAATTTTGGTCAACCTCTTTTGTTATAATTAAAAGTTATTTTATTTAATTTTTTCAGTTATAAATTTTTTAAATTCTTCAAAAGTTCCAATTGAAAAACTATCTTTTTTTAATATTAATCCTTGCTTTTTCCCAATCATTAAGACATAGGCTAACTTATACTCTTTTATTTTCTTGATTTGATTATATTCAAACTCCATTGATATTTTACCTTCTTTTAAAGCAATATTACTCTCAGTAAATTGTAAAATAGATTCTGGTGTTTGTCCATTATGTAGATTAAGAGAAGATTTTTTCATATTTTTCAGATAAACTAAATGATAGAAAATTAATCGTAATGAAATGATGAAAATGAATATAGTTAATACAGCCATAACAAAACGTAAGCTTCTCATTTTAAATAATATAAGATAAATATACAGCAGTGCAATAAGCATGAATAAAAATCCAATTATTCGAGGAAATTTGCAATGGACATCTTTTACATATTCAAGTAGAACTTTTTTATCAGAGTAATATTTATTTTCAAATAATATATTCATTTTCTTTCCTCTATTTTCTGTCATTTTTTTATTTTACTAAAAAATTTTAAGCATTTAAAACATTATATAGTAATTCATATTTTTAGTCTACTTATATTTTGAATAAAATAGAAAATAATTACAGATTTAGGAGAATATAAAGAAAATTACTCTTTATTTTAGAAAATATAATTTTATTTTACAGAGTAACTTCCTAAAATTTTAAGATCTTTACAATTTTTTCTCATAGCATCTATCAAATCTTTTGCTCTCTGTTCTTTTAATTCCCCTACTATTTCTACATAGAAGAAGTACTGCCAAGGAAGATTATGGAGAGAACGAGATTTGATACTTTCCATATTGAACCCATGTTCAGCTACTATTTGAATAATATGTGCAAGCTGTCCTGCATTGTGGTCAACAGTAAATAAAAGATTAAATCTATCTCCTTTTTCTTCAAGTTTTTTAGTTAATGTAATAAATCTTGTAGTATTTTCTATACTTGTATTTATATTTTCTACTAGAATTTTTAAATCATAAAGTTCTGCAGTTTCTCTGCTGGCAATAGCAGCTTTATGTATATCTCCAGCTTCACTTACGAATTTTGCTGCTAATGCAGTATTAGGATATGGAATAGCTTCAAAATTAGTTCCTTTTAAGAAAGTTTGACATTGAGATAAAGCTTGATGATGAGAATAAACTTTTTCTATATCTTTTATTTGAGCCTCTTTTAATCCTAATAAATTCTGATCTATTTTAAGGTCATAAATTCCAGAGATATGACAATCATATTTTAAAAGAAGATCAAGAACTTCTCCCACTTCTCCAGTAAATGAATTTTCAAAAGGAATGACACCATAAGAAGCATTACCATCAGCAACTGCTTTGAATACATCTTCAAAAGTTGCAAATGATTTTAATTTTGAATCTGGAAAAACTTTTTTTGATGCTATATGGGAAAAAGCTCCCATAGTTCCTTGATATGCAACTACACCTTTATTGATTATAGTAGCTTGGTATCTTTTAGAAGTATCCATAAGATTCTGAATAAATTCCTTATATGATTCAATATATTTTTCTTCTGTAATGTAAGCACAGTTTTTTTCTATAACTTGTTTTTCTCTGCCACCATCAAAAATAGGCATATTATTTTCCAGCTTATAGAGAATGACATCTTCTACAGCCTGCATTCTCTTTTGGAAAAGAGCAGCTACTTCTTTATCTACTTCATTTATAATCTTTCTTGCTTCTTCCAATCTATTCATAATTTATTCCCCCTTTAAATTTTGAAATTATTATAGCACTATTTTAAGTGACATTCTATATAAAATTTTTTTACTTTTTTTAAGAGCTTAAAAAATCAGTAAAAATAGGGAGTTTTGCAGAATATAAAAATTAAAATTTAAAAAAATTTTAAAAAAATGTTGCAAAATTTTTAATATGGGTTTATTATAAGTAAAATTCGTTTTTTCGGAGTGATAATTTATGAGAGATAAAAAAGCAGACAATATAGTATTCAGATTTTATTTTAGATAGCCTTGATACAACCATAAAGCCCTTATGGTCTTTTGTTGTATCAAGGCGAAGCATTCAAGGAATTGAATGCTTTTTTTTATATCTGGGAAAAATACAAGGAGGATTTTTATGAAACTGAGAATAGAGCTCAAAGAAAAATGCTATGATATTTATATTGAAAAGGGGATACTTCATAAAATAAAAGAATATATAAACTTAGATAGAAAAGTTATGATAGTATCAGATAAAGGAGTTCCTGAAAAGTATATAGATATAATAAAAACTCAATGTCCAAATGGATACTCTATAGTTGTAGAACAAGGAGAGGGAGCAAAAAGTTTTAAAGTATTTGAAGAAGTATGCAAAAGACTTCTTGATCTAGGATTTCACAGAAATGATTTAATAATAGCACTTGGTGGAGGAGTAATAGGAGATTTAGGAGGTTTTGCAGCAGCTTCTTATATGAGGGGGATAGACTTTATAAATATTCCAACTACTACACTGTCACAGATAGATAGTTCTATTGGAGGAAAGACAGCAATAAATCTTGGAGATACTAAAAATATAATAGGAGCTTTTTATCAGCCAAAAGGGGTATTTATAGATCTGGAGGTTCTGGAAACTCTTTCTGAGAGGCACTATTACAATGGACTTGTAGAAGCATTGAAGGCAGGACTCATATATGACAAGGAACTTTTTGATATATTTGAAAATAAAAACATAAATGATAATCTTCAAGAGATAGTATACAGAGCACTCTTAGTAAAAAAAGATGTGGTGGAGAAAGATGAAAAAGAAGAAAATCTGAGAAAGATATTAAACTTTGGACACACTGTAGGGCATGGAATAGAGGGGTTCTTTCATCTGAAAGATGTGCTTCATGGAGAAGGAGTAGCTATGGGAATGCTTCCTATGATAGAAGATGAAGATTTAAGAGAGAGAACTAAAAAGATATTGAAGAAAATGAATATAGATACAGATATAGAATATGACAGAGAAAAAGTGTTTGAACTTATGCTTAAAGATAAAAAAGCTGATCAAGATAAAATAACTCTGGTAAAGGTAAGAGAGGTGGGAAAAGCTGAATTAGTAAAAGTTCCAATAGAAGAATGTAAAAATTATCTTAAATAAGAGGAGGAGAAATGCAGAGTACAATAGGAAATAGTATAAAGCTCAGTCTTTTTGGGGAATCACATGGAACAGCTATTGGAATAGTAATAGATGGATTGGCTCCAGGAATAAAATTAGATACTGACTTTATACAGCAGCAGCTGGAGAAAAGAAAACCGAAAGGTAAAATATCAACTCAAAGACATGAAGCAGATGATTTTAAAATAGTCAGTGGATATTTTAATGGATATACAACAGGTACACCACTGTGCCTTATAATTGAAAATAAATCACAGTTGAGCAAAGATTATGAAAAAACTAAAAGTATAATGAGACCTTCTCATGCTGATTATACAGCAGATGAAAAATATATGGGATATCAGGACTATAGAGGGGGAGGACATTTTTCTGGAAGAACAACAGCACCTTTGGTAGCAGCAGGAGCAATATTCATTCAGATACTTAAATCAAAAGGAATAGAAATAGGAACCCATATATTAGAATGTAAAAATGAAAAAGATAAAGATTTTTCATCAGATGAAATAATGCTGCTAAAAGAAATCAGAGAATTAAATGAAAAATATTTTCCTGTACTGGAAAAAGATGCAGAAGAAAAAATGAAAAAAATAATAGAAAAAGCAGGAGAGAAATTGGATTCAGTAGGAGGTATACTGGAAACTGCTGTAACAGGACTGCCAGGTGGGATAGGAGAACCATATTTTAATTCAGTAGAAAGTGTACTTTCTCATCTTGTATACTCTATACCAGCAGTAAAAGGAATTGAATTTGGAGCTGGTTTTGGAATAACAGATATGTATGGAAGTGAAGCTAATGACAGTTTTTATTATGAAAATGGAAAAGTAAAAACTAAAACAAATAATAATGGAGGCATTAATGGAGGAATAACAAATTCTATGCCACTTATAATGAGAACTGCTATAAAACCTACACCATCAATATATAAAGAGCAGGAAAGTATAGATATATCTAAAGAAGAAAATGTAAAATTTAATATAGAAGGAAGGCATGACCCAGCCATAATACACAGAGCAAGAGTAGTTATAGATTCTATGACAGCATTTGGGCTGCTTGACCTCATATGTATGAGATATGGATATATGTGGATGACAGATAAAAAATAAAATTAAAATATAAAATAAGGGGGAACAAAAATGATAATAACTTTAAAAAAGAACACACCACAAGAGGAAATTCAAAAGATGATTGAGGCATTAGAAAGTAAAAATGATGTAGCTGTGACTCTTATATCAGGAGAAAACTACAATGTATTTGGTATTGTAGGAGATACAACAAAAATAGATGAAAAAGCATTAAAGGCAAATCCATATGTTGAAGATGTAACTAGAATAGCAGCACCATATAAGAAAGCCAACAGACTTTTTCACCCAGAAGATAGTATCATAGATGTGGCAGGAATTAAAATAGGATCAGGACAGAAAATAGCTGTAATAGGAGGTCCTTGTTCTGTAGAGGGAGAATGCTCTGTTATGGAGATAGCCAAAGAAGTAAAGGAAGCAGGAGCTTCTATGCTTAGAGGGGGAGCTTACAAACCTCGTACATCACCATATGCTTTTCAGGGAATGGCAAGTGAAGGAATACAATGTCTGGTGAAAGCAAGAGAAACTTATGGGCTTCCAATAGTAAGTGAACTTATGAGTGCAGATAAGATAGATGAATTTGTTGAAAATGTAGACCTTATTCAAATAGGAGCAAGAAATATGCAGAACTTTGATCTGCTAAAAGCAGTAGGAAAAATAAATAAACCTATCCTTTTAAAAAGAGGACTTTCAAATACTATAGAGGAATGGATAATGTCAGCTGAATATATTATGGCTGGAGGAAATGAGAATGTAATACTTTGTGAAAGAGGAATCAGAACTTTTGAAAAATATACTAGAAATACTCTTGATCTTAGTGTTATCCCTATTATCAAACAGAAAACACATCTTCCTATAATAATTGACCCTTCTCATGCTACAGGAAACTGGGAATATGTGGAATCAATGGCATTGGCAGCTATTGCAGCAGGGGCAGATGGGCTTATTATAGAGGTGCATAATGATCCTGAACATGCTTGGAGTGATGGAGCTCAATCATTAAAACCTAAAAAATTCAAACATTTGATAGAACAGGGAAGAAAAATAGCAAAAGTCATTGGAAGAGATATGTAGAACTTGCTGTAAGGGGGAAATAAATGAAAGTAAAAATATATCCATCAAAATGTAATGGGAAGACAGTTATACCACCTTCTAAAAGTATGGGTCACAGAGCAATAATATGTGCTTCATTAGCAGCAGGAAGAAGTGTCATAAAAAATGTAGCTTATTCTGATGATATAAAAACAACTATTGAAGGAATGAGAAAACTAGGAGCTGAAATAGAAGAAAATGGAGATATTCTCATTGTAGATGGAATAAAAGATATTACAAAAATTTCAGATGAAATAATAAATTGTAATGAATCTGGTTCAACTTTGAGATTTTTTATACCTATATTTTCTCTCACTGGAAAGAAAATAACTTTTTTTGGAAAAAACAGACTTCTTAAAAGACCTCAAAAAATATATGAGGATATATTTAAAGAACAGGAACTGTATTATTTTCATGATGAAACTAAAATGGAGGTAGAAGGTAAATTGAAAGCTGGAACATATGTGATAGATGGAAATATAAGCTCACAGTTTATAAGCGGACTTCTTTTTACTCTTCCTTTGTTGGAGGGAGATTCTGAAATAAAAATAAAACCTCCTTTTGAATCCGCTTCATATATAGAACTTACTCTTGAAATGCTGAAAAGATATGGAATAGAAATATCTCAGGCAGGCGAACTTACTTTTAAAATTAAAGGAAATCAGAAATATAAACCTTGTGATTATACAATAGAGGGAGACTTTTCACAGCTTGGTTTCTTTGCAGTACTGGGAGCAATAAATAATGATATTGAATGTCTTGGGCTGAATCATGAATCTAGCCAAGGAGACAAAGCTATAATAAAAATATTAAGAGATGCTGGAATAAAAATAGAAAATATTGAGAGAGGATATCTTATTCATAAGAGTATTCCCAAAAGTTGTGAAATAGATCTTGCTGACTGTCCAGATTTAGGGCCGATACTTAATGTATTGGGAATGTATGGAGATGGAAATTTCAGAATCTATAATGCAGGAAGATTGAGATATAAGGAAAGCGACAGAATAGCAGCTATGGAAGAGGAGCTTTTAAAGCTGGGAGTGGACATAAAAACTACTGAAGATGAGATTTTTATATCTGGTAAAAAAATATATGATGGTGGAATAGAAACAGCAGGACATAAAGATCATAGAATAGTTATGAGTCTGGCAGTGGCAGCAACTATTATGAAAAAACCAGTCATCATAGATGGAGCAGAGGCTGTAGAAAAGTCTTACCCAGATTTTTTTGAAGATATGGAAAAGATAGGGATAAAGGTTGAATACTATGATAAATAAAAATACAAAGTTCTTAATTGTAGGATTAGGACTTTTAGGAGGAGCATATGCAAAAGCTCTCAAAAAAAATGGATATATTGTAAATGCTGTTGATATAAATAAAGATAGTATAGAGTATGCTCTTGAAAATAAAATAATAGATGAGGGGGCAGTTTGTGATTATGAAACATTGATAGAAAAGGCAGATGTAATAATATCAGGACTGTATCCTACTACTATGGTAGAATGGATAAAAGAAAATCAGAAATATTTTAAAAAGAGTTGTATAATCACTGATGTCAGTGGAGTAAAACGAGGAATAGTTGACAAAGTACAAGAGATTTTATCTAAAGATATTGAATTTATAAGTTCTCATCCTATGGCTGGAAAAGAAGTTAGTGGAGTGAGGAACAGTGATGAAAATATTTTTAAGATAGCTAATTTTATCATTACTCCTACAGAAAAAAATACAGATGAAGGAATAAAATTTGTAAGAGAGCTGGGAGAGATACTTGGTTTTAGAAATATTACTCAACTGTCTCTTGAAGAACATGATAAAATGATTGGCTTTGTATCTCAGCTTACTCATGTGATAGCTGTATCCCTTATGAATACAAATGATAATACACATCTTGTAGAATATACAGGGGATTCATTTAGAGATCTTACTAGAATAGCTAAAATAAACGAAGTTTTATGGAGTGAACTTTTTCTTTTGAATAAGGAAGTTTTGGTAAAAGAAATAGATGACTTTGCAGCAGAACTAAATAATTTTAGAGAAAAGCTTGTAAATGAAGATACAGAGGGAATGAAAAAATTATTTATTCAGTCAACTGAAAGAAGAAAACTTTTTGATAAAAAAGATGTAAAGAATAGAAAATAAGTAAAATTTTTTGATAATTATTAATATATTTGAATTTAATGTTTTAGGTATAAAAAAATAATTATTAAAAATGTGGATAAAAAAAGGTACTCAAAAATTAGAGTACCCTTATTTTTTATTTAAAACAAAGAGCCAAAGCTCCCAAAATTCCAGCATCTTCTCCAAGAGCTGGAGGAACAATATATTCATCAATATTTTTTAGAATATTTTCAGTTTGGATATAGCCATTTAAAAGCTGAACCACTTTTTTTCTGATTATAGGGAAAAGATGCTTCTCTCTCATTACTCCTCCACCTAACATTATTTTTTCAGGTGACAGAACAAGTATATAGTTTACAAGGGCATGAGCTATATAATATCCCTCCATTTCCCAAGCAGGATGATCATCTGGGATATCTATACCTTTCATTCCCCATCTTCTTTCGAGAGCTGGGCCTGAAGCCATACCTTCCAGACAGTTTCCCCCATGAAATGGACAGTTTCCAACAAATTTATCTCTGGGATGTCTGTTGACAAAAATATGCCCCATCTCTGGGTGAAGCATTCCATGTACAAGTTTTCCTTCAACTATTGCTCCTCCACCGATTCCAGTTCCTACAGTGAGATAGATTGAATTTTTTAAGCCTTTTCCAGCTCCCCATATATATTCACCAAAAGCAGCAACATTTACATCTGTATCAAAATATACTGGGATATTAAAGTTCTTTTTAATTTCTCCAACAAGATTGAAGTTTTTCCATGCAGTTTTAGGAGTGGAAGTTATATAGCCATAAGTTTCAGAATTTTTATTTAAGTCAATAGGACCAAAACATCCTATTCCAATTGCTTCGATGTCTTTACCTTTAAAAAAAGATATGACATTTTTCATTGTTTCATGTGGCAGTTCTGTAGGGAAAGAAACTCTTTCTACTAATTCACCAGATTTAGTTCCTATTCCACATACAAATTTTGTTCCACCAGCTTCTATTGCACCAAAGAACATAGTATCTCCTCCCATTCCCATATACTTTAAAATCATTTTACCTTCTATAATATATTTTACCATTTCTTTAAGAAAGTTTGTAGATGATAAATAAAAAAATTTAGAAAAATTAATTCTCTAAACCACTGTAAGAAATAGATTTTGAATTTGAAGAGAAAAGGAGTATAATAAAGATCAGATGTAGGAGAAAACTATATAATTTGGTATAATGTATTAGATAATATAGATTTAGGAGGAGAAAATGATACTAGCAGGAAATAAGAAAGCATTTTTCGATTATTTCATAGAAGATAAATTTGAAGCCGGTATTGAGTTGGTAGGAAGTGAAGTAAAATCTGCAAAAGCTGGAAAAATAAGTATAAAAGAATCTTTTATAAGAATAATAAATGGAGAAATTTTTATTATGGGAATGTCAATAGTTCCATGGGGATTTGGAAGTGTGTATAATCCAGATGAAAGAAGAGTAAGAAAACTTCTTCTTCATAAAAAAGAAATAAAAAAACTTCACGAGAAAGTATCTCAAAAAGGATATACTATTGTTCCTTTGAATGTTCATCTGTCTAAGGGATATATAAAGCTGGAAATAGCTCTGGCAAGAGGTAAGAAAAACTATGATAAGAGAGAAAGTCTAGCTAAAAAAGATGTAGAAAGAGATCTTCAAAGGATAGCAAAAGAAAGATAAAATTGAAAAAAATTTAAAAATGTGCTATACTCTAATGTAGCATAAAAATTGAATAATGGGGATGCAAAGGTTTCGACGGGGTTCTCAGGTTATAAGTAGCAGGCCAGGTTGACCGCTGTGAGAGGTCAACTCATCGTTTAGATGGAAATAGAAATTACGCTTTAGCTGCTTAATGTCAGCTCACCTTTGAACATATTCTTCTGTAAATGTGTTCAGCCAAGGTGTCACAAAAATACAGATTACCCTAAATGATTTCTCTAAGTTATAGGGGACATTCCAGAGGATAGCTTTAGTTAGCCCTGTCTGTGGGATTAACTACTGCGAAATCTAATAGCAGACTAAGCTTGTAGAAGCCTATGGCGCTGGCAATTTCGGACACGGGTTCAATTCCCGTCATCTCCACCATTTCTAGCCATGTCCATCATTGAAAAAATTTTCATGTCAATAACAACACGGTTGTTGTAGATAGTGACCTTTTCAATGAATGTTTCTAATATATTTTTTATCAGAAATTCATCTTTAGATTTAAAGTCTTTACTTAAATTTAAAAGATGATTTTTTTATAATTAAGGAAAGTATAAAAAATTAAGAAAAAAGATAAATGAAAAGAATAAAATTTGATACATTAGAAATTAAGAAAAAAGATTTCAAAAAATATTAAAAAAACCATATGTGTGAGATATGGTTTGATAAAATATTTGCTTTGTAAAGGTAAGTTATTAAAAAAACAATGCTATAAGTACAATAAAATATTTCAATAAAGATAGTTGAATTGTTCTTATAATATATTTATAAAGATGAATTATTTTAAAAGAAAAAACTTTTTTTCTTGAGAAGTTAGTTTTTAAAAAAATTATAACCTTTATATTTTATTTTATTTTTCAAGTGTATCTTCAGTTTTTATATATTCTTTTAGTACATCATTTATTTTATATTTCTCTATTAAATCATTTATTATTTTTACTTTTTCTTCTCCTAATTTTTGATTAAATAGAGCCTGTTGAAGTTGAGGATATACTTCTACAGTATTTTTATCTTTTAATAGCTCAGCATTATTTTTATACACTTCCAACAATTCATAATCATGTATTTGAACCGTTTTCTGTGCTATTGAATTAAGGTAGAATTCTATTTCCATATTTAACTTCATTTCTTCAAGGTATTTTTTTTCCTCTTCTGTGTATACTTTCTTTTCCATCTCAGCAAGAATAGCTTTTCTTACTAGTAATTGTGCTATTCCATCTTTATTATCTTTCAGAATTTCCAATTCCATCTCTGTTAGTTTTATCATTACAATACTCCTCTTTAATAGATTCTATTTCTTTTTTCTCAAATGCGTTTTTATACTTTTTAAATAATTTTAAAATTATTTTGTCATTTGAACCATATTTTTTTTTAAGTTTTTTTAGACATTCTTTAATTAAGAAATATTCATTTTCTGTAAGTCGACATCCAAGAGAGCAGTAATTTTTTACTCCACTTCCTAAAGGGCGACCTCTTTTCTTTTTTTCTTCCATATTTTTCTGCTCCTTTGTTAATATTTAGATTGTTCTTTTATCAAGACAGCTTAATTTTATATTTAAAGCTAACTCCAGATTTTATTGATGAATATTAAAAACTATAATTTATAATTATTATTCATTATTTTTTTATCATTCCTTTTGTATTTTATAATTTTAATATTATAAATTTTATAAAATATTAAATAAAAAATTATTTTTTCTATCAGAAACTAGTTAGAAAAAAAGAACATTATAAAGCAACAGCAGATTCAAAAATTAAAGAGTAATGGCAATTAAATAAAAAATTATAAAAATTTTCAAAGGAAAAATTAAAAAATATTTGAATACTAACCATGAAACATCAAATTAACTTAGGAGGTTTATAATGATTAAAAAAGAATTTATCACTTTGTACAAAGAAGTAGGAAAATTTGAAACAAAAAAAGAAGCTGAAGAAAAACTGGAAGCATTTCTAAAAACGATAGAAATGGTTCTTGAAAAGAAAGATATGATATCATTTATGGGGTTTGGAAAATTTGAAGTAATGGATAGAGCAGCAAGAAAGACTAGAAATCCGCAAACAGGAAAAATGATGAAAGTTCCTGCTAAAAAAGTAGTTAAATTTAGACCAGGAAAAGGATTAGCGGAAAAAGTTAATAAATAGTTTTATTATAAATTCCAGAGATTAAAACCATTATTCTATAGAAAAGAGCTAAGGAAAAAACTAGCTCTTTTTTTCTATTTTTTGATATAATATGTATTAGTAACAAAGTAAGTAGCCTGGCAACAAAATAGACAAGATAATCTGGTTATGATAGAATAAGATAATAACTGACTTTGGACTATATTGGCTCAAAAAAACAATATATTGTTTTGGACAAGTTACTTAATTGATTACTTGGAGGCAGTATAATTTATATAACTTTTAATAAGAAGCAGATGGGGTGTATGAGATATGGTTCAGTGTAAAATAAGAACAGAATGTGGTAGAGAGGAAGCTGTTATTTGGGAAGAAGTTAAAGAGTCTATTTTCTCACTTGATAATCCTGAACGTGGAACTTCAAACAGAGAAGGAGCTTTTGTTACAATATGGTTTGAGCAAAATGGAACAGATAATGAGTTTATGCAGTGCATGCCTTTTTACCCTAAACCAACTGGTTTTTTTAAAAGACTATTTGGTCTATCAAAAGAGACAAATGTAGGTATTTCTTCTTATATTGTAGAAGTAGGTACTGGTGAAAAAATATATGCAACTCAAGTTAATAGTAAAGAGCAGATTGCCCAAATTTTTCATGAGTATTATTTGAGTCGTAAGCTGCCAGATACTACGAATTGGGAAGATACTGGAATTATTTAAGAATAAATTGTTGAATTTACTTAGTCTACTTGTATAGAGTATTTTGCCAGCGAAATATATAATATTAGTGAAAATATATACTTGAATAAGACAAAATAAATTTAAAAGATGGGCTAAAGGAAATTAAAATACTGGTGTCTATCTATTAATTTTTATTTTACTAACATATCATAAGGTAATTAATAAAAAATTTTTATGAAATTAAAAATTAAAATTATTTTTATAATAAATGATTTTAAAATTTATCTTAATAAATTATATGAAAATAAAACCTTTCCTTTCATTAATAATGTAGGAAAGGTTTCTTTTTTAACGCAAAATAATAAAAAAAATCTACTAATTTAATCTAAAATAATGTATAATAAATTAAACACATTAAAATAATATAAGATGGGGAAAGTATATGGAATTGAAGACACTATTTATTAGTTTTTTTGTATTATCATCAATATCTTTTTCAAATTCAGAAGAAATTAATAGAGAAGGAAGAAGAAGACATGAAGAGGAGATAAGAAAGCTGGAAAAGGCAGAGGGAAAGGAAGAGATTCAATTAAATGAATTAGAAGAAAATATTGAAGCTATTGGGGATGAGATAAGAAGTATTGAATAAATGGGAATACCATTTTAAAAGCTTCAGAAATTGAAACATTAAAAAAGAAGTACATTGGTAAAATAGGTGGAAAAAATATTCTTAATCTCATGAGCTTTAAAAATTTTAGAAGGTCACATTGAAGAGATACGATTTAAAGATGGAAGTAAGGGAAAACTTAATATTTTTACATCTTTTCCTGCTTCAAAAGGAGATGTGTTAAATATTAATGACCTTGATCAAGGAATAGATAATCTGAATTCAGTGTCTTCTAATAATGCTAAACTTGATATTTTGGCAGGTGAAACTCTTGGTGGCAGTATAATCGAAATTGATAATCAGAGAAGTAAAAAGATATCTGGTGTAATAAATTACAATGATTTAGGACAGAAATCAACAGGAAGGGACAGATTGAAAACTTCACTTATCTTTGAAGATATTATAGGATTGAATGATTCTTTTACAGGAACATATCAGAAGAAACTTGGAACAAGTACAAAATACAAGGATAATGAAAACTTTTCTTTCTATTACAGAATTCCAATAAAGTATTGGGAGTTCTCTATATCTAAAGACCAATCTGAATATCTTTCTACAATAAGATCATTTGCTCATACTTATGAATCTACAGGAATTTCAAAGAATATTAACTATTCAGTAAGAAGAATAATCAGTAGAAATAGTAATGGAAAAACATCACTTGGGGTTACTTTAACAAATAAGGAAACTAAAAACTATTTTGATGGAATTAAATTAATAACAAGTTCAAGAAAATTATCAGTATTAAAAGTTGATGTAAATCACAATAGGAGATTCTTTAATGGAGTCTTTTATGGAAATCTGACTTATCATGAAGGATTGGATAGATTTGGCGCAGAAAGTGATGAAGGAAAGGGAGAATATTCTCCAAAAGCGCAGTTTCAAAAATATACAGCAGATGTAAGCTGGTATAGACCATTTAATATAGGAGAGCAGAGGTTTTCATATAGAGTTTCTTTAAGTGGACAGTATTCAGATGATATACTCTATTCTTCAGAGAAATTAGGAATAGGTGATGATACTACAGTCAGAGGTTTTAAAGAAAATTCAATAATGGGTGATAAAGGCTTCTATATGAGAAATGAGATTGGATATAACTATAAGTTTCTAGAGCCATTTATTGCTTATGATTATGGAAGAGTAAAAGATGTATATAAAGATGAATATTATGAAAAAAATGGCAGTGAGATGAGTGGTGCTTCAATAGGTCTTAGGATGTACTTTAATTATTTTGATATGAGTTTTACATATTCAAAACCTTTAACAGCTCCATCATATATAAAAAAGAATACACATGAAATATATTTTACTATGAGTGCTAGAATTTAAACATTTTAAGGGGGAAGATTAAAATGGAAAAGTTACGAAACAGTTTTTTGAAAAAATTAATAATTTATGGTTACATTTTTTTAAGTATTTTTACACAACCGCTTCTTGCAGCAGGTGTAGTCAGAGATCAAAACAGGAATCAACAGGTAAATGTAGAGAAAGCGCCTAATGGAGTTCCAGTGGTAAATATCAATGCTCCTAATAAAAATGGAGTATCTCATAACTATTTTAAAGAATATAATGTTGGAAAAGAAGGAGTTCTTCTTAATAACAGTAGTAAGGAATTTAATAAAACTCAAATAGGTGGAATAATTCAGGGAAACTCTAATCTTAAT
>NZ_JAWDXO010000014.1 GCF_032477075.1 Fusobacterium sp.
TTATTCGATTAATATATCTAATATGAATCCAAAATAATTAATATTTTTTATTTTTTCAACAAATTTATCAAATTATAATTTCCTAAGAAATAAAAAAAGTGGCTATTTTAACCACTTTCTTCTTTCACCTCTATTCCAAATACTCCTATTCTTGCTAATTCTTCTTCTGTCTCAATGGTTTTTATAATTATTACATTTTTTTCTTCTTTTCTTCTACTTTGCTTATTTAAAGTCACTAACAGCTGTATTTTTTCTTCTCTTGACAATATCAACCATTCATTTTTTTGAATATAAGCTATTTCTTTTTCTATTTTTAACTGTTTTTCCTCTTTTAATTTATTTATTTTTATATCCATTTTATATCCAAAACAAAGGTTGAAAATTATACAAAATAGTACAATAAATCTCTTCATGCTGCTCTGCTTAAATTTCTTTATTTTTTACTTTAAATTCTTTATATTGCTCTAAAACATTTCTTAATGTGAAATGATAAGAATTTAAATGTAAAATAATAAAAAGCTTTATTTTATCTTAATTTGACCTAATTACAGTAAACAGAATATAACCAATAATAGAAATTCCAATTAATAAAAGTGCTAAAAACATTATTAAAAATACTAACATTATTTTTTTAAAAGTAACATCTTGATATCTTTGCCAAATAAAAAAAGATACTACAAAAGTTATAAATGTTATTAATAAACCTAAAAAATAATTATTAAAAACTAACAAATACATTTTTTCTCCTAAGTAAATTTAATGATATATTATAACATATCTATTTTATCAAGAAAAGAGGAAAACTTAATTTAACCAAATATAGGCTTACCTTTTCAAAGTCCTTTAAAATCAATTTTACAAAGCCATTTTTAATTATTTTTTAAATAAAAAAGGAAAATATAAATTCTACAGAATAATCTAGTGTAACTCTTCCCCGAGTTGTTATATATACAGTCAAAAAAGGAGTTTCTTTTCAGAGGCTTCTTTTTTATTTTTTTGTATCTTATTTCCTTAGATTAGTTCTGTGAGTTTTTAATTACCTTTCTCCACAAAATAAAAAGAATTAAAATTGTGATATAATAAAAATATCTTAATATTTTGGAGGGAGATTTTATGAAAAAAGTTTTATTAGTTTTATTTATTGTATTTTCACTAGGAATGAGTGTAAATTTATTAGCTTGTCCAGATGATGAAGAAACACACGAAGAAGTACAAGCAATGCTTGAAGATAAGAATATACCTGTCACATTGAAAGGTAAAAAAATAATTGTAGAAAATAAAAAATTATATTCATTAGCTTTGAAAGAAAGTAATCTTGATAAAGAAGCTGCAGAAGAAGCAGTTGAAACTATTATATTCACTCTTTGTGTATATGCTGACAATCATGGTCTAGAAGTGGAAGAAATATAAGAGAACTGTAGCTGTGAATTAAAACAATTTGAAAATATAAAATTATAATATATTAGATTAAAAAGAAAAAAGGAAAATAAAATTTTTAAAGTATAAATATAATGTAACATATTATTTCCTTAATGTTTTTATATTATAAGAAAAAAGGAGCTCACGTCTCAGAGTTCCTTTTTTTTATTTAATATTTTCACTAATTATTTTTTTAAAAAGGAAAATAAAAAATTTATAGAATAATTATGTATTATCAAAATCTTTTTTCATATTTCCTTTTTATATAGAAAAAGAGCCTCTGGAAAGGAAGCTCTTTTTTGTATTATAAAAATCCAAGGAATGTTTAGGTGACATATTATACAATAATATTTTCTCTTTTGTCTACCTTTTTATTTCCTGTTTATCTCTGCACTGTTCCAATGCCAACTTTAATTTTGCTGGAACAGGTATTCCTAATATTGCTGCATTTTCCAGTATAGATAAAAATTCTGTTGCTACATAAAACATCAATACCAATGTTCTTATTCCTACACCCTGAAGAATTATATCCATCTGAGTAGCTGCAACTATTATTCCTAAGACAACAACTTTTTTACTCAATCCTTTATACGCTCTCCTAGAATTAACATTCTTTCCTTTATAACCTTTTGCAACTCCTGTTATGTAATCTAATACCATCATTATTAGTAAAGCTTTAATTAAGATATCAAAGCCTCCTATTAAATAAAGGACTATGCTCAGCCACCCAGTCCAAATTAAAGCTAAATAATATTTTGCTGAACCTATCATTGTTCCACTCTCCCTATTGTGCCATCATGTATGTTAATAGTCTGTCTGTTATATTGTAAATCCAATCCCCTATTTGAATTCTTGGAAAAATCACATTTACTGCAATTAGTAATATAAATACATACAGTACATTTACTAAAGCTTCTTTAAAAACATCTACTTTCAAAGCTTCTATTTCTTGAGCTTTTTCTCCACTCTTAGTAATTTTCTTTAATAATTCAAATCCTTTTGTAATTAATCCAATTACTGGTAATTTCATAATTCCCCCTTATTTATTTACAAAGTACATTTTTCTTTCCTGATCCTTATTTAATTTAAAGCCAATATGCACAAAATTTTGTTTAGGATAATAGATTAGTTGGTCAAATTGTATTATTTCTTTTGTTTGTGCTTCTATAAGCTTATTATATATGTCTTTGCTAGTCATCTTATTACTATAAACATCTACTGCCATTCCAAATCTATGTGCAGATGTTTTACTTCCTTTTACTGCTGTATTAAGTTCTTCACATCTAAACCAACTTAAAACTATAAGAGGTATTCCTAAATATTCTCTTATTATATCCATTCTTGAAGCTGTATATAGAATATTATCCCTTTCGTCTCTTGAAGGAATATTCTTTATTTTTAATCTTTCCCCTGTTGCTGATACTGTACTTTCTCTTTCTGTAAAATACTTTGATATTTGCATCTTATCCTCCTTAAAAATTATTTTTTAAACTGAATAATTTCTATTATAATCCTTTTATTTTTATTTCCAATTCATCTATATCCTTTTTATACTGTTTCATTTGCATGTCTATACTGTCTATCTCTTCTTGAATGGCAAATCCTGAAGCAATAAGTTCATCTTTTTCTTTTTTTAATTGAGAATATTTCAATATTTTATTTTTTCTTTCTTCTATTAATTCTTCTCTGGTAACTCCCTCTTCCCATATATATGCTTCTTTATTCCAAACCTTTTTTATAAAATTCTCTGGAGCTTCTACAACTATTATCTCTCCTGTTTCTACATATTCTCCATCTTGGAGTAATTCCAATTTATTATCCAATAAAATAAGTTCTTCCCTAGTTTTTTCTCTTATTTTATTAGTTGCTAAATCCAAAATAGGATTATTATATTTTTCTAAAGAAGCAAACATTTCATTTTCCCAATCAGGATAATGTTCTTTTGGATTTTCTAGAAACTTTTCTTTATTTTCTGCATAAATACCAGTTATAAATTTTAAATTTTTATCATAAATATATATTATCTTCATTTTTTCCTCCTACCAGTCTATTAAAGCATTTTTTGCATAAACCATTAATTGTACTTGTACATCACTTACTGGTGTATCACAAAATAGTTTAAATGTATTTTCTGTACTTGCTACTAATTTAACATAGTTATTTGTACTTGCAGATGTTGCAGTGGCTGTTGCTATTGCATTTATTGGAAATGGTAAAAAATATTCTACTCCTGAAGAATTTGCTGTTATTAAATTTTGAAATATAATTGAAGCCAATTGTCCTCTTATCTGTCTATATGTAACTGAAAATCCCTGTGTTGGTGTTAAAACTGTTTTTGCTTGTGAAAATGTGGTTCTTAATATATCTGCCAATGAGCTTCCTGTAAAATAGTTATAATCTACATAAGCAATACTGGTATCTGCTGTACAAATAAAAAGAGAGTTACTTGTAGTACTTATATATATTTTTCCTTTTTGTTTTGAGCCTGCTGTCTGGATATATCCACCAAAATTATTTCCCAGTATAAGAGAATATGCATCACTTAAAGCTTTTGCTGTTACAAGCTTATTTGTGTCACTTTCATTAAAATTATCTGTCTTATTTAAATTGAACCCAGTGTTCTTGGTTAATATTTTAGGTTCATAATCAGTTTTTGTCTTTTGATTAAAATTGTATAAAGCTTTTGCTGATACAAGTTTATTTATATCATCCAATTCGTAACTATCAGTTTTTTCTAAATTAAATCCAGTTTTTTTATCTATAATATTTTCTTTTTTTGCTAATTCCTTTCCTAGATACTCTTTATCTACCCAGAATTCTTTCCCATCCCAATTCACAATAAGACTTTCTAAAGATGTAGCTATTATATTAAAATGGTTTTTTATTTTTACTGGTGCGCTGCTTTGAGGTGGTAAATACGAAGCTTCCTGTCCATCATTTATATACCAATATAAAACCTCTACTCCATCATCTTCCACATATATCCCAAACTCACGAGGATAATACCCTTCTGTCACTCCATCATTAGTTAGTGGAACTGTAAGCCTTACAGCTTCATTTACTTGTGCTATTTCTGATATTCCTACCTCTTTTTTTAAGCTTTTTATATCTGTAAAATTCAATGGATTTTCTGTTTCTTCAAGTAGTCCATTACCCACTTTTACTTTAACAAATTTTACAGGAATATTATTAGCTGCACATTTAGCCTGGTATATACTCCCTGAACTTGTTAAACCATTATACTTCATCTTTCTACCTCCATTTCTATTGTTTTATAAATTCCTTGGAATAGATTTAATTCTATATCCCCATCCTTTAAGCTACTGAAATATTCTCTTTCAATTTCGGAAGTTACGAAATTTCCAATCCTATATTTAACTTTTTCTCTCTCTCTATCTAAATAAACAGATTCTAATATACTTCTACAGTTTTTATATTTATTTATTATTTCTAATAAGTTCTTCAACCAGTATATAGAAGTATTTGCTTCTGTTGTTGTTATTTTAAAAGTAAAAGGTTTTCCATCAAATTCATACCACTCTGATAATTGAATCGGATAGTTTAAATTTTTTAAATTCTCTTCTATTATTTTTTTAGTTCCTTTTTTACTATGCGCCCAGTATGCTTCTTTTATAAGTTTTATTTTTACTTCTCTTTCTAGAGTTTCTTTCCAGTTATCAATTGTAAACTGCCAGGCAAGCTGTGAAAGCACTTGATCTGATTGTATATCAAGGTTTTTAAATATAGCTAGTTTATCAATTTCAGGTATAATCTGACTTTTAAAAATACTTTCAACTTGTAATGATAAAGCTTTCAAATTTTTGTATTTCTTTAAGTTTTCTGGAAAGAAAAATTGATATTCTGTATTTATTAGCTTATTCATCTTCTACTCCCTGATATTCAGTTGTAATATCTTGTTCCTGAGCTACTTGTGTTTTTTCTAATTTTGTAAATACAGGACTTACTATCTCTATTCTCTTTACTCCTGCCTGAATTAAAAGCTGTATAAGCTTATTAGGATTTATATCTCTTCCAAGTTTTTGTTTTTGCCATGAAATATATTCCTGAAGAGCTGTTTCCATTTTAGGCTTAATTACACTTACATCTTCTTCATTTTCAATCCACCATTTGAAATTTATATTGTAGTTTTCAGCTACTGGCGTTTCCACTTCTACCTTGTCTGTAAAAGGTCTGACATCATCACTAAGAGCATTTTTAACAATATTCAATATCTCTTCTTCAGGAAGTTTCCCATCTTTCATTAGTGGATATATTTTTACCACTCCTGGTGTCTCTTCTGGTGTATATATATGAGTATCAATAATGTCCTGATGAGCTGTTAAAACATAATATTTATATGCTGCTATTGGTCCAGCTGTTGAAAAAGAAGTAGGTTTTAATCTGATTCTTTCTCTTAAACTTTCATCTTCTTCTCTATCTGCTCCACCATTTGAAACTGTTAAATTTTCAACTTTTAGTAAAAAAGGAATATCATCTATTACTGTATTTATTTCTCCAACTGCAAATCCATTTCCTATGGTTCCTTCAGTTACACAAGTAACATGACCTGTTATTTCTCTTTTTCCTATTTCTAATTCTATATTTTCATCTAATTCAAAATATAAATCTCTTACTCCTACTTTATGTCCTTTTGGTATAACTATTATTTCATCAAATACTTTAGAAAAAGTATATTTTATTGTAGCCCCTGCTCCTTTTTCTTCATTTCTTTTAACTCCTACAAGTTCCCCAATAGCTTCTAAATACACTCCATTTGAATATCTTAAAAGGTTCATTTTCCCAGTGAAATTAATATCTTCTTTTATTATGGTTATGATATATGTTACCCAGCTTATAAAATCATTTATTGGATCTCCATTTGCTACTTGGACTTTCATTATATCTTCATAACCTTTTTTCAATATAGCTTCAACTTCATTTACATTATTTTTAACAAATCCAATATCTTCACTCATCATTTATCACCCCTTCAACACTTATTTTATATTTTCCAGTACTTATTTCATCAAGCAGCACTATAACTTCAGATACTGAAAATCTAGGCTCTTCTCTTGAAATTTCTTCTACTACTTCTGAGGCTATCTGGGCTTCAATTATGTTAAAAGGTTTATCTATATTTTCTGAATCTATTCCTTTATATCTTGCTAGAACTACATTTCCCTTTACTCTGCCTAAAATATTTTCTATATTTTGAATTATCTCCTTTTCTTTTCTAGGCTTGAAAGTATACTCTTTTTTTTCAAAATTAGTTATAGTCACCATTAGTTATACTCCTTCAATTCTATTGATAGTTCTATTTTTGTTACAACTCCAAGAGAACTAAAAGTTTTATGAGTTTCTGAAATACTTGCTATAACATACCACCCTGTACCTATTACTTTTCTTCCTAGTATAAATTTCAAAGTATTTCCCTTTTTCATATATTCTTCCAGCTCCTTAACTGACAGTAAAGGATTGACATTAAAAGCAGAATTCAAATGTATATCAAATTTTATTGAATCTAGATTTTCTCCATCAAATTGTAGTTTTGGCTTTCCATTCATCATTTTATGCTCTATCCAATTTACACTCTTATCAATTGACATATTATTTATTGTCTTTATATAAAAAGAACTGCAAGCAAAAATTACTTTTCCTAAACTTCCTATTATCATTTTTTCTCCTTTTATCCTTGTGGAGGACCAGATACATCCTTACCAGAAGATACTCCAGTAGTTAAGTGTTTCTTCAAAGATATTCCATCTGCCTTGATATCTCCCTCTATAACCTCTACATCTCCTTTAATTTTTACCTTGCCGTTGATAAATATTTCAGGACATATAATTTCTATTTTCTTTTTACAATCAATATAAAGTCTTGAAGTCTTTTCATCATATTCAATCTTTGTTCCATCAGAATATACTTTTATATCCTTTCCTTCATCTGCCCCTTCTGGTACTGGATTAGCTAGTGAAAATCCACTTCCTAGATAATATCCACTATTCCCATTGTCTACTATTAAACAAAGCCCATTCTCACCCACTACAGGCATTTTATATTCTTTTGTACCAGTGGTTCTTCCTTGACAAACTATAAGTTCTTCTGATTGTGTTCCTAAATCTTGAAATGTTACTTTTACAGTTCCTTTTTTATTATTTACTATAGATACAGTTCCAAATCTTATCATTTTTATTCCTCCAAAGCTTTTCTTATTTGAATACTGAGATCATAAGATAAAAAGTCTATAGTTATTTCACTTATTAGATATTTTCCATTGAATTGTCCAAATTCATTAATATTCAATGTATCTCCAACTGATAACAACTTTTCCTTTCCCATCATTGAAATATTGCCTTTTATAGAATTTTTGTTTTTTTCTTTCAAGGCTTTAGCTGCAATTTTTGAAAGATAGGCTCTTTTTTGTGAATCTGTTTCTCCTGGAGGACATTTTTCTTCATTAATAAATAATATCCTTTGTGTTCCTTTTTTATAACCACTTCTCTTTTTTTCCATAAAAGTCATTTCTATTTTCTTTTCCAGGTATGGATCCCAAAATGAAATTTTACATCCTGCGTAAGTATCTGTATCATCTTCTTCAAAGGAATAACTTTTTAAATCTTCTCTTGATAAAGTCATAACTGGCTTTTTCTTTTCATACATCTCTTCTTCAAAAAGTATCAACCTATCATTATAAAGCTTTACATTAATTCCAGCTTCTTTAGTTATTCTCTTTAAAAAATTAAAATATGATTCCATCTTCATTTCAAGTCTTGTATAAACTCTGTTAAAATCAGATTCAAAAATCAACTCAAGATTGCAAGCTTTAGCAATATCCTGAGCTATCCTTTTTATTGTTACTCTTTCCCATACTCTATTTTTTTTACTATCCATAATATCTTTTGTAATATCAACTGATATAGCTTTTATATTTACAATATCTGGAGGTCCCGAATAACTTATATTATCTATATAGAATGTTCCTATTTTAATACTTATAATTCCTTCATTTTCCCAGTTGTATAAATGAGCTTTAGCTTCAATCTTTTCTCCTTTTAATGGTTTCCAGCCATTCATCCAAAGCCTGTCTCTATTTTCTAAAGAAAGTTCAATAGTATCAAATTCGTTTAATGAATCACTTTGAGAAAAATTAATGAGGTCCTTATGAATATAATCACTTATATCCTTTCCCTCATAAAAAACTTCTAATTTAATTTTCCTAGCTTCTCCTATTACTTTTTTCAAATCCTCATTTAACATTATCTCCTCCATGGTGGAACATCAGCTTCATAAGTGGTGTTTTCTTCTTTATAATTTATGATTTTTCCTGCATCAAATACAATTACTCCTATATGTTCCTGGTTTAATTCTAGAAGAGTATTATATGCTTTAGAATCTCCATAAATCTTATATGCTATACTATCCCATGTATCCCCAAGAATTGTGGTGTATTTCTTATCTGCCATTTCCTCTCCTTTTATTCTCTCTCTGCCATTTTTCCATGAAGTTATTAAATTCTTGATACTTCATCCTTGCATCTTTATTTAAAACTTCTTTTACTCCTATACTGTCTTTTACTGTGACAACAGGAGCATAAACAAATTCGAATTTAGATGTACTGTTATTAACAGTTTCATTTTTATTTTCATAAGCTCCTAAAAATCTTCCTGTTTTTTCCCATAATGATAAACTGTTATCATCTTTTTTTAATGGAATTACTGCTTCTGAACTTCCCCCTTCTCCTATCATAGCTAATGTTGGAGCTGTTACAATTCCTCCAGTTGCATATCCTGGTATTTCATTATTTGGTGTTCCAAATCCAAAGAAAGATTTTGTACTATTCCAACCACCAGATATCTTGTCTCCTATCCCTGAAAAAATTCTATCTATCTTGTTATATGCTTCTATAAAAAAATCTATAACTTCCATTCCTGCATCTTTTACTGCAGTCCATTTTCCTTCTATCCAGTCAAAACTTTTTCCTAAAATTTCACTGCTTTTAGTTTTAAATTCATCCCAGTTTTCAACCCATTTAGCCACCATTTCTACAACTGCATCTTTAAGTTCCAGCCCTTTTTCTTTAATGACATCCCAATTTTGATATATCAATCTTCCTGACTTTAATACATATCCTATCGGACCCATTAAAAACCAGTATTTATCAATTAAGTCTGCTATTGCTGCCCTTAATGGAGCTGTTTTTTCTTTTATCTTATCCCAGTTCTTATATAATAAATATCCTGCTGCCACCAAGGCTATTATTCCAGCTATTATCCATGTTACAGGACTGGCAAGAGCTGCCATTCCCATTTTACCTATACCTAATAAAGCTTTAAGTGATACTCTTCCAAATGTTACAATTCCCTTTCCTAAGCCTTTTAAAACTGTTCCTCCTACTTTTCCCAACTTTCCAAATCCTGAAATTATTTTAGTTCCTACTTCATGTTCTGTCAATTTACCTGCTATTTTTAAATAAGTAGAATATCCACTCATTCCTAAACTTATTCCTTTTAATGCTACTCCTGCTCCATATAGCCCTGCTGTTAATTTAACCAAACTTCCAATAATTTTTTTTACTCCTTCAGGATTTTCTTTCATCATTTGAGTAATTTTCTTTAAAAAATCCATCAAATATATTGACCCCTCTTTTATAAGTGGAAGAAGTTCCATTCCCAATTCAGCTGTTATTATTGCAAACTGAGCTTTTAATACTGTCAAGTCATTTTCTGTAGTATTTTTTCTACTTTCATATTGTCTTTCAGTAGCTCCACCATAGATATTTTTATCTTTTACCATAGCCAAATTTTTTTTATATTTATCATAAGATTTCATTATGTTGGCTCCTGCTACTTTTCCTTCTTCTCCAAACAACATCTTCATAACTGCTGCTTGATCTTCTGCTTTTAACTTACTCAATCTTTGAAAAACTTTTTCCATAGCTTTTTCAGGATCTTTTTGAGTTTCTTTTGCTAAAGATTGTGGATTTATTCCCAACATATTAAAAGCTTTTTGCTCTTTTCCTTTCACTGCTTTTCCTGCTGTAAGAGCATTTATTAACTTTTTTGCTCCTGTTGCTGCTACTTCTGGAGCCATTCCCATTTCTATTAAAGAAGCTCCTAATGCTGCTGTTTGGTTCTCTGCCATTCCTGCTAATTTAGGTATATTTCCTAATCTTGTTAAAAATTCAGATATCTGAATTTCAGTAGCTCCAGTATTATTTCCTAAATAGTTAATTTGGTCTGTTAACTCTTCTAATTCTGGAAGAGTTTTTCCAAAAGCATTTCTCCAAATAAACATATATTTAGCAGCTTCTTCTCTTGCTATTCCAAAAGATACTCCCATTTTTGTAGCTGCTTCTATATATGGAATAGCTTCATCTTCTTTTAATCCAGATTGACCTGCTGTTGCTGCTGCTCCATAAAGTTCATTTAAAGATATAGCCATTTTTTTCTCTGTGATAAGTTTTTGTAATTCATTTTTAAATTTTATTTCATCTTCTTTAGTTGCAAAATCAAATTGTTTTTTTACATTTGAAAAGGCACTTTCTGCATTAATTGCATCTCTCGCTATTCCAACTCCAAGCCCTGTCATTGCTGCTCCTGTTCCCAGTGCAGCTGTTCCAACTGAAGAAACTCTTCCTGCTGCTTCTTTTACTTTTTTAGATTTTTCATACTTTTCTAAGGCTTTATTATATCCATCTGCCTTTTTTTCTAAGTTATCATAGGATTTTGCTATATCATCTACTGATATATTCTGTCTTTTTAAATTTTCAGTAACTTTTTTAATTTTTTCATCTTGATTTTGATATGATCTAGATAAATTTTTGCTTTTACTATCTAAAGACTGATATTTTCTTTCAAGTTGATTACTTTCTTTTTTGTTTCCATCTATTTCTTTTGTTACTTCCTTCATTCTATTTTTAAGAGGTTTTAAAGTAGCAGTAGACACTGCCAGTTGTTTTTTTAGATTTCCATACTCTTGTTTTAGCTCTTTAGTGTTTCCACTGCCACTTTTTATTTCTGTTTTTAATTCTGCCATTCTTGCTTTTATAGAACTTGAATTACTTTCTACTTTCCTTATCTCTGTATTTAAAACAGAATATGTCTTTTGAAGTTCTCTTCCTTTATCTGAATTTGTTTTTATTTTTCCACTTAAACTTAATATTTCTGTATTTGTTGTATTTATTTCTTTTGAAATACTCCCTAACCCCTTTTTAAGACTAGATAATTCATTCAGTTGTGCTTGAGATTTTTTCACTTCTAGAATTTTCTTATTTACTCCATCCACAACATCATTAGTTGTTTTGAAGGCTTTTGAAAAACTTCCTCCTATACTAGCACCTATTCCAAAAGAAAGTATCATTTCTTTCATTTTCTACCTCCAAAATAAAAGCCATTAGAAAGTGGCTTTCATTAAATATCTTTTCTTTTTACCACTTATTTCTTATATTTTTCTTCAAGAAATTCTGTAAGAGATTCTATCCAATCACTCCAGTCATAAAGTGGCATTTCCATCCAATATGTTAATGGAGTATTGGTTTCACTGGAAATAGTTATTCCTATTTTCCTAAGAGTATTTGAGTCAAGTTTTCCAATTCCAAGCCATCGAAAAAACCCTTAACCACATTTGTTATTTTAAGAAAATCTGTTGCTGGAAGCTCTTCCAAATCATCTATTCTACATTCCAGTATTTTAGCTGCAATATACCCTTGATATGCTCTTGAATTTTCCATTTCTCCTTTTGGAAAAACCCCACCAGTAAGAAGAAATTCTCTTTCTGCTTCTAATAGTATCTTAGCTGTAAAATCTTCTGGTTTTATTTCAATTTCTGTTGTATCTTTTTCTTTTCCATTTTTTCTTATTTTAATTGGTTTTGATAACTTTAACATTTCTTTCCCCCCTAGATTCCTAAAGCGTCTCTTAAATCTGCCAGATAATCTGTTCCATTTACTTTATGGATCATTGCCAATTTGTCTATTTCTAAAATTTCCTTTCCATCATATGTAATTTTTAAATAAGTTAAGGAAAATTCTGCTTTTGAATCTGTAGGTTTTCCTACAGATAATTTTCCTAAAGTTAGTCCTGTTGGTGTTCCTTTAGCTACTATTGATAATTTTCCAGTCTGTATAACTCCATTGACATGATCTGTTGACTGCATCCCTGCTTTTAATTCCAATGTATAGCTTTTTTGTGCTAAAGCTAAAAAATCTTCTCCCATTAAACTTCTTATATTTAATCCTAAAATTAAAGAAGATGTATGACCCAATGTAGGAGATTCTATTTCTCCTGTTATTCCTGCTCCTGATATCGTTTCACTCATCATTTTTATTTCTGGAAGATCTACATCAACTAATGCTGTTGGTGAGGCTGAACCATCTATAAATAGTCTATAGTTAATAGTTTTTTCTGGTATTACTCCTATTCCTGCCATTTATCTATCCCTCCTATTGGAATAAAGTATTATAATAATTTAAATCAATCTCTTTATCAAAACAAATTTCTTCTGCTGGAAGAACTGGTGTATAATAAATTTTAAATTTTATTTTACCTGCTATTAGAGATGTCTTAGGATTATCCTCGCTTCTAAACTCTACCCTTCCACCTACAATATATCCTGAAGCCATTAATCCGTTTAACCAAATATTTATAGTATCTGTAATAGTTTTAATTAAATTTTTATTTGTAGCATTGTCTACTTTTTGCCAAAATGTTAAAACTAAAGCATTATTTAAATAGTTAAACATCATTCTTGAAACTATAAATGCATCTTTAGGATCTGTATTTGATGGAAAACAAGATGTTCTATTCCCCCAGACTTTCCAACCGCCTATCCAGTTAATAACTGTATTTACTCCTTCTCCATTCATATAGTTAGCTTCATCAATTCCTAATAAAACATCAGTTCCATCTTCTAAACAAGCTCTATCTGCTTTTATATTCTGATTAGAAGGTGACCTGTAGGGTACATCTTCACTCTCATTAGCAAGCGACTGCATTAAACAAGCTGTTTGAGTTGATAGATGATATTGATTATCTCCTAAAGCTACTTTAGGATAATAAACATCTAAAAATGTTGAAATTAAATTATTATCATTTTTAGTTTTTGGAACGTCTGAATATTTCTTTACTGTTTCTGTATCTATATCAACTAAAGCGATTGATTGAAAATGTCCATTTACTAAACTAGCCTTTGTTTCCATTACAGCAGCTACAACCGAATCTGTCGAATATTTAGGTGCTAGTATAGGATTAGGGATTAATCTATATTTAGGGAAAACTGTGCTTATACATTCCAATCCTTTTTTCTTTCCTGAATTTGTATCTATCCCTCCTACTATTTCATTTTTAGTTACTGCTATTGGTTTTAATTTGTCATATCCTACTGTTATGTTTGCTGCTGGTTCTCCCTCAGCTGTTGGAACTAAAACCAGATATCCTTCATCATTAAATTCTTTTACTACATCAGTTTCTGGTGTAATTGTAACTGTATCTTTCAAAACTCCTATTTCTTCTATTACATAAGTTTTGTTTTCTTTTAAATTTATACTTTTAGGTGCTACAGTCTCTTTGTGTTCTTCTGGATCTAAAACATTTATCAAGACTATTGGTCCTATTCCAAACTTACTAAAATGTGCATCTATTGCTTCACATAAAGTATAATTTTTAAAATCTTTTATAAATCCAAAGTTTTCTACTGCTTCCTGGTAACTATAACAAAGAATTGGTTCATTTACATTTTTAGTATTTCCCATATTAATTGGAGCTGTTCCCACATATGTTGGAGTTAGCCCCTGAGCCACTATTGCTACAACTGAAGTAGGTGTCTCAATTCCTGTTATTCCATGTTTAAAAGACATTGTTTCTTCCCTCCTATTTCTTATTTTTTAATATATTAAAAAATATATTTTCTTTAGTACCTTTTATGTTTAAATTAGCTTTTTTCTTAGCTAGTTCGTTATCTACTGGAACCAATAGATTTTTTATTTCTGGATGCTCTTTTAAAGCCTTTTCAAGATATACAGGATATTCATTTTCAAAAATTGTTCCTGAAAATATTCCTGCTATTGTAGGACCTATATATATTCTTTTTTCTACCTTATCTTTTATTTTTTTCTTTTCTTCTGTACCTTCTGCCACTTTATCTTCTATTTTTCCATTCTCTTCTGTAGTTTTTAACACTTCATCTTCTGCTTTTTCAGTTTCATCTGTCTTTTTTAGTGGTTTACCCATTTTATGCCTCCTCTTCTCCATCAAGCCAATCTGTTAAGTCTGTTCTATATCTCTTAGCCATTAGTATAGAAAATTTGATTTCTCCTATCCAGAAAGGATATGGTTGTTCTTCTGGAATCACCCAATCTGCTTCTGGCAGAACTTCAAATTTTTCAGCTATAACTCCTTTTTCTATAATATAATTCATTATTTTTTCCAACATTGAGTAAAGAGTTTCATATCCTTTCATAGAATCTTTATTGAAAATAGCTATTGTAATTTTAGTAAGAAGACTTTTTTCTTCTAGTGAATTCTTACTTAATATTGTTCTTATACATATTGCTGGTATAAGTGTTTCAGCATCTTCAGGAGCTAAAAATCCATGAAATACTTTTGGTGCTCTTTTTGTACCTTCTTCATATACAGGCAAAATATCTGAAACTGTAAGTTCTTCTATTATTTTTTTTAATTCATTCCCTAATTCTGCTATCATACATATCCCCTCAGTATTCTTTCTACTTCCCTTTCAATAGCCTTTTCCAATAAAGTATTTCCTTTTTCAACAACATATTCTCCAATACTTTTATAACCCAGCATTTGTGGAATACTTAAAGAATAATTTTCCTTTATTGGATATGAACTCTTATTTTTTCTCTGAAATATTCCTCTATGTCCATTTTTCATATTTGCTAGAAATGGATTGCTTAAATTTCTAGGATTTCTCCCTACTATTTTAGTTTCTTCTGATTTTTTTATTCTTACTTTTATATCATTTCCAGAAGTTCCTTTTAAGAATTTATATAAAGCTATTCTGGGACTTTTAGAAATAATAGTCCCAGAAAGCATTGAAAAAGTAGCTTTTTTTACTGCTAGAGTTTTTTCAACATCAGTAGACTTGATGTCATATTCTTGAGTTACTTTTTTCTTCATTTCTTTTTTTATACTTATCAAGCTTCTGTTTATAGCTGCTGTTGTTGCTCTCTCTGCTCCTTCATGTATTCCTGATAATAGGTTTTTTACCTTATCTAGATTTCTTATCTCTAATTCCAGTTCCATTACATTCCTATCCTTTCAGATAACTTAATAATATAAAGTCCTTCTTCTTCATAAGAATCATTTATTATATAGGTTTTTCCATTGACTTCTAAAGATTTTCCTGTTCTCTTTTTAGGAATATCAGGGTTTTCTTTAAGATATATTATTAATGATATCCCTTCAGATATTCCTTCATATTCCTCTTTAAAATCTCTATCTGGATGTTCTAATATTCCAATATATTCTTTATCTTCTATTATTACTTTTTCTCCCATTTCATCAATGTTTATGAAAGTATTTAAATCTTCTCTCAACATTTCTTTAAATGGTGACATATTTTCACCTACTTTTTTTTGTTTTTATTTTTTTCTGTTACTTTATCTTCTGTTTTTTCACTTTTATCTATCTTTTCTGTCAAATCTTCTTCTATTATTTCTTCTTCTACTGGGATATTTAGTTTTATTTCTTTTCCTAGTTTTTCAATTGTTTTGGTTTTATCAAGAAAAATCAACTCTTCTTCATCGATAATTTCTTCTATATCTCCTTTTTTAAATCCCTTATAATTTCTTATGAATTTTACTTTCATTACCTCATCTCCTTTTCATATTTCGAAAGTTCCGAAATTAACAAACTATTACAGAAAAATATCCATCAAGATCTGAAGGTTGTAATACAGGTCTTGATTCTGTTGTGATTTTCTTTACTTTTGGAGTTGGAACCTCAACACTTGAATATCTTACTGTTACATGAATATCACTTTTTCCCATATTTACAATTGGAGCATATAATATTTCTCCATCTTTTGGTCCCCCTATCACAATATTTGAAGGAATAATCTCTACTGGTGTTTTTTTATCTGGACCTAAAACTTTTCTTTTATATCTAAATATTTCTACTCCATATGTTTTATATGTTCCTAACCATACAACCCCTGGATACTCTCTTATAACTTCTTTTACAAATTCACTTTGTAAGTCTTTACTTAATACTTCTTTTGTATATTCATTGTTCATGAAGTTTTTAGCAGCATCTACTCCCATAACTATATTACCTACTAAAACTCCACTTGCTTCAGCATTTGAAATAATTTCATCTAAAGAAGTTAATGGATTTACTCCTGGTTTTCCCCATTGATCAACGAGAGGAAGTGTAGAAATATTTTCTAATTCATAATCTACCTCATATCCATCTTCTCCTGTTAAAGAAGTAACTTTCCCACTAGTCAAAAATTGCCCTACCATCAATTCCTCTTTATTTACTATATAATTTTCTTGTTTTCTTAATATTTCTCCTACTCTTTTAGAGGCTCTTGTTACAGGATCAAATTCTCCTGATAACTGCATCCCTGCTTCTCTTATAAAAAAATCTTTAGGAGTAAGAATTTCAGCAACTCCTATATTTGGAGCTGTTATTACATTTGTTCTTACTTTTTTATTTTTAATTGCCCTTCCTGATTCTAAAGGTGTTATAAATGGTGCTGTCTGCTCTCCACTCTTTGTACATTCTAGAATTATTTCCTCTGTTGTTACTGTTGCTCTTCTAGGAAAAAATAAACTTATTAAAAAGTTTCTTTTCAACTCTGCTTTGTCTCTAATTTTTCTTACTGTTTTTGTTGTATAAATATCATTTATTCCTGGCATTTTAATCCTCCCTTATTTTATAAAAATTCCTAATTTTCTTAATTTTTGTACTGTTACTGCTTCAGTTCCAGATGGTAGCTTTACAAAATCCTTTAAAATCTCTCCTGTAAGCATAGCCACACAATCTATATCACTTGTATCATATGTCGCACTATTATATGCAATTGCATAAGGTTCTGTATATGTAGCTGTATCTAGTTTTCCATAATTTCCACTAGTATCAACTCCGATAATATCTCCAGCTTCCAAAGATGTTTTTAATTTTAATGTTTCTGCAACAACTGGAAAAGCTCCTGCTAGTATTCCTTTTTCTTCATAATTAATAATTGTATTATTCACTTCTTACCTCCTATATGTTTTATTTTATATATGCTTCTAATGCTGCTTTTAAAACTGCTTCTTCATCTTTTGCTTCAAGTGTTACTCCATCAGAACTTAAATTGTTTAGCCCTTCTGTTGCTTTTTCTTCTTCCACTTTATCAATTTCTGTTTTTGCCTGTGTTGCTTGTGAATTATAGAATTCAACTATTATTTCATTTGCATCTCTAGGCTCTTCATATTTTGCTTTCATAATTGTTTCTTTTTGCCTGTCATTGAATACTGGTATATTTTCCAGTGCTTTTATTCTTTTTCTTTCTGCTTCTATTGCTGCTTGTGTCGCCTGTTTCATATAATCAGAATTTTGTGTTTCTGCTAAAACTTCTGTCTTATATTCATCTAGAACTCCTTTGTGTTTTTCTTTTAATTCCTTTAGTGTCATTTTGACCTCCTGTATGTCTTTTTTATTTTGTGTGCTTTTAAAAATTTCTTTATTTTTGAAAAATTCTATACAATTACTTGTTGCTAATTGTTTAATATTGTTTTCAACAACTTCCTGACCGTATGTGATAATTTCATCTGCAAATCCTGCTTCTACAGCTTCATTTGCATCAAACCATTTTTCTTCATTCAGATAATTTGAAACCTCTTCTCTAGTGAGTTTACATTTAGTCATATATATATCCAAAACATTATCTCTTACTTTATCCAGATAATCAGCTGTTTTTCTCATTTCATCTGACCCTACTCTTCCTACAAATACACTAGGATTATGTATCATCAGGAATGTTCCCATTCCCATTACTACTTTTTTAGCTGCTAATATTAAAAAAGAAGCTGCTGAAGCTGCTAGTCCATCTATATATGCAACTATCTCTATTTCATTTTCACTTGAAAATCTTTTTAATTCATTATAAATAGCTAGAGCTTCATAAACATCTCCTCCAATAGAATTAACTTTCAAATTTATTTTTTTTACATTTTTAAGACTTGAAAGTTCCTTTGTAAATGTTACACCACTTGTTTCTCCAAATTCTTCCCAAGCCCATTTGCATATTTCTCCATATACTCTGATTTCTCCTTCTGTTTCACTTATATTTTTTACTTCAAACCATCTAGCCATTTTTATCTCCTTTCTTATTTTTCTTCATTGCTTCAACCTCTGCTATCAATCTTTCCTCTTCCATCCTTTCTTCTATGATGTCATCTATATCCCAGCCATATTGTGCCGCTATTATTCCTCTTGTTGTTGTATAGTTTGCCAGTTCTTTCATATTTGCATTAGCTTCTTTCAATGGATCCAATGATGTTTTGCTGCTTCCTACCCAGATACATCTTGTAAAGGCATATCTTGCTGTTTCATCTTCAAAAAATCTAGGACATTCTATCTCTCCATTTTTTATAAGCTCTAAAACAAATTCTTCATATATAGGTTGACATAAAGTTCTTTCTAAAAGTTTTCTACATACAATAAATCTTTGATGTGCTTCTTCTAAGGAAGCTTTTGAAGCTGAATAAGAAGCCTTAAAAGAACTCATTAATACTTCTCTTGGTATTTCCAGTTGAGCCCCTATTTCTTCGTATATAGCTTCTACAAAGTCTTTGAAGTTCTTATTTGGTCTTGTAGTATTAAATTCTTTTACTGTTTCTCCTGGCTGTCCTACTACCATTGTTCCATGGTCTAAGTCAATATTTTTCCCTCTAGGATCTGGATTTCCATTTTTATCTCTTTTAGTTCCAAAGTTACCAGCAAAATTATCTTCATCTGAATCTTTAGATTCAATTATTAAACCTATCATTGCATTTATTACTGCTGCTTGTATTTCAGCATTTTTATATCTTCCCAGTTGCTTTATTGGGTATAAAAGTGAAGCTAATATAGGAACTCCCCTTCTCTGTCCTATTCTTTCAGGCTCAAATATATGTAAAATATTTCTTCTTCCTAAAGAGTTAAATACTGGATAACCTTTTACATCTGAATAGCTATCTCCAGGATGCTTGTTAGCAATATAATATTTTTTTAATTCTCCCTCTTCATCAAATTCAACTCCACCTTTTATATTTTGATTTCCTCCACTATTGGGATTCATCACTCTATCTGCTTCTATGAGTTGTAAACAGAGTTCTATATTTACTCCTTTTCTTTTTTTCCTTCTTGGAACAACAAAAGCGTCTCCATTCATTATCCAGCTTAACTGTATTAAGGATTGAATTGTAAAGAAGTCATGCATCCTCCCAGCATCAGAATTTACAGAAGTAGCCCAAGCATTAAATTTTGTTTTAATTGTTTTTTCTATCTTTTTAGCTTCTTCTCTAGTTATCCCTAGATATGAATAATTGATTGTTGGCTTTGGAAGAAGTCCTGCTCCTACAACCTTTGTTTTTATCTTTTTTAATGCTGCTCCAGCTAGTTCATTATTCATATACAAATGTCTAGATTTACCTCTCAGTTCATCTAAATCTTCCAGTATATCATTATCTGGGCTGTCTGCTACTGTATTCCAGTTGGATAAAGCCACATCTTCTTTATTTGAATAACCTTGTTTTATTTCAAGAATATTTTTTACACTTTTTAAATGTTCCCTTGCTTTTATTCTTTCTAATCCTGCTCTAGGATTAATTACTTCAATAACTTTATCAATAACATTCATCTTTTAATCACTATCCTTTTGGAATTATTGTAAAGGTTCTAGGTCCAGAAGATTTATTTTGAATTTTTCTTAATCTTCCAGCCCATAACTCCAGATTTCTATTTATTTCTCCTGAATTGACTCTTGTGAGTGTTCTTCCTCCTATTGTGTAGCTCTGCCCTTTTGCAACTGCTTCATCAGCACTTAGCCACATATCTAAGTGTCTTTTACAAGTTTCTTCATCAAAAATTATCATTTTTTATTCTCCTTTATATTCATCATCATTTAAATCTATTGGTAAAAATTCTATAGCTGCTGTAGCATAGTTGAATAGATCTAATGGTTCATTTCGCCTTCCTGATAAAACCTGCCATTCAATTTTCTCTCCTTTGGATGTCATTTTTTTTACTTTTACTTCTGCTGTAAGCCCTTTAAAAAAATCTATTCCAAAACCTTGAGTTGATTCTAAAGGAAAGTGACATCTTCCTGGACCTTCAATTATTGTAAGTCTTGCGTATGTCATATCTTTCAAGGCATTTACTCCCAGACTTAAAAGATTTATTGCTGGACATCCTTTTTTGCTTGTTTTTCTAAAACCATTTAAAATATTTACTCCAAAACCTCCCTGTCCTTTGATTGCAAATATTCTTCTTTTTGCTTTTCCATAAACATATTTATATACACTTCCTGTATGATGTCCTCCTGAATCAATGAAAGTACAGTCTATTTTTAAATAATCTTCCTTATCTTTAAAATAAAATTTTTTATTTAAAAATTCATCTAGCATAATCCACACATCTTCTTTTGCTGGATTACCTGGAAAATCTCTATAAGTTACACAGTAACTTTCATAACCATATCCCCATCCTACAACAAGTAATTCAAGCCTGTTATCTTGAACGTCCACTCCAGCTGTTAAAAATTTTATATCAGGATGCAATTCTGCCCCATAGTCTTCTCTTCTTTCAAAAATTGCTTCATAATCAATTTCTTCTTCTAAATTCTCTACATAAGGAATTCCTAAATAGGTATTTAAAAAAGTCCTGTATTTCATTTCATCATCTTTACTTAGCAAATACTTTTCATAAATTCTTTCCCAACTTTCCCAAGGTGATGCTAAAGCATTCATATGGAAGCTTCTATGCTGCTTCTCTTCTAAAAACTTAGCTATCCATTTTCCATTTAACTGTTTTTCTCTTTTCCACTCTTCTTCTGGAAAATCTTCATGACAATAAATACATTCTAAAGTTACTATTTCATCATCTTTTCTTATATTTTCCCATTTTAAAGGCTGATATTCTCCACAAGATGGACAAGGAAGATTCCATTCTTCTTGTGATCCTTGTAAATATAGCTTTTGTATTTTAGAAGTTTTATCACTTGTAGGAGTAGAAACTCTTAAATTTTTTTTATTAAAAAAAGTCAAAGTTCTCATTTCTGCTAAACTTACTGGGTTTCCTTCATCTTTTGCTGATTCAGGGAATCTATCCACCTCATCAAGAAGGGTTATTCTTATAGGTCTACTGGCTAGACCTGAAGGACTATTAGCACCCACAAACCTAACAAAACCACCAGGAAACATCTTTCCTTGAACTGTTCCTTCTCCTCTCCTATTAGATTTTTTTACCAACTGCTTTAAAATTTTTGTATCTCTAATCATTGGCTCCACTCTTTCTTTTGAAAAAGCTTTTGCATCTTCAACTGTTGGCTGTACAAATAAAATTGAACAAGGATCAAGATGCATATATCTCCCTAAAATATTTAATAACATCTCTGTTTTCCCAACTTGTGAAGAGGACATTATAGTTATTGCTTCAGTATAACTATCTGTTACACAATTAAATATTTCTCTAAGATATGGAGTTCTATCTGTGTTCCATTGTCCTGGCTCTGCTGAACTTTCTTTAGATAAAATCCTGTATGCATCAGCCCATTCATCTATAGTTAAATCTTTTGCAGGTTCTAAAATTTTAAGCATTTTTTTAAATAATTCAATCGTCTTCTGCTCCATCCAGTCCCTCCATTTTTAATTCTTTATATCCAGATAATTCTAATAATGCTTGATTAATTTCTTTTTTTAAAATATCTTCTATTTCCCTTCTGTTAGTCTTATTTAAGAGATCTATACTTATTTTTGCTGGTAAACAGGTAAGTTTACTTTTAAACCTTGCCAACATATCAGAAACTAAAAGTATTACATCATCTTCAAGATGATATTTACCTTTTTTTATATCCAGATTAAATTTCTTAGTTTCTTTTTCTATTTTTTTTAATTCCAGTTCTTCATCTTTAGTAGTTGAATTTTTTAAATATATTTCAACCGCAAGGACAAAATCATATATTCCTGCTTCTACTCTTGCTTCTTTAAAATAGGTTCTTACCTTCCTTTCAGAAAATCCAAAGACTTTCATTAACCTTTTTTCAGTTGCTTTAACTATGCCTTCGCTCATTTTCTGCCCCCCTATACAAATTTCAAAAATTTTTGGCACACTCAAATTTTCTCCCCCAATTGAAAACTTTTGGGCTCGCAAGCGCCTCAATTCTTCTTTTTCTCTTACAGTACCTTAAACCTAGTCTAATACTACTTCTTTCTTTTCTTTTTCCATTTCTTCTCTCAGCTTTTCATACTTCAAGGCTTCCTGCTTTAGCTCCATCAGCTCCTTATCTGTATGTATTGAATACAGCTGTTTCTCTATATCAAATAAAGCTCCTATTGCAGATACTCTTTTAAGATAAGCTTCTTCTTTACTTTTAATAACAGGTGATGTATAATCATCACCATTCAATACCTTGTCTCCTGTTGCTTTATCCAAAGCATAGCTTCTTAAATCTTCTGTGATAATCTTGTAGTCTTTCTTTACCTTTTCTCTTTCTTTTATTTCTTCATCTGCTGCTTCCAGTAGCTCTTTCATTCTCACAAGGTCTTTTATCTTTCCCTTTTCCCATTTCTCCCTAGATGCTATGTTCCTAAGAGTTCCATAGTTTATTTTATATTTCAGAGCTAAAGTTATAAGGTCCTCTCCTATTTCATATCTCTTTCGAATTTCTTTTTTTAATTCAGTAGTAGTAGTTTTTTTATTCATATTCTTTCCTTTTGCTCATGTCATTATTTTGTAACAATTAGTGTCACACTTTTTGCATATACATTAATTAAAGAAATTTGTGAAAATTTTATTAAAAAAAATCTAAATATAAATATGATTTTATGGTTATTTATATTCACATTTTCTTTCCCCACTATTTGAAATTAGTGGGGAAAAATTAATTCCAGCAAATAATTAAATTTTTTTAAATTATCATGCTGGATATACTTATCCTTTACCCTGTTTATTTCTCTGCCTTTGTGCTTTGAATCATACTTTTCTATTATTTCTATTAAAAAACTGTAATCAAATATCCAAAACTGTTCCAGGTATTTATATACATTTCTTTCAGTTTTTCTTCCTGTTCTTCTTGCTAATGCACTGCTTTTTTTGAAAGCCAGATATTCTCTTTCTAATGTTGGTTTTATATTTTTTTCTATATATGCAAAAGCTTTTTTAATAAAATCCTGCTTGATCCTATACTTAAATATCTCTTCCAATAGCTGATTATTTTTAATTAAACTTTCCAAAGAATTATCTATTCCAAACTTTTCAACCATATACTTGTAGGCAGATGTTTCAAAAAAATATTCAAGTCTGCTTATTTTAAACTTTAGTTCTTTTTCTCTATCTTTTGAATAAGCTTTAAATCTTACACTTTTACTCAATCTTGTAAAAAAACTTTCATCTATCCTTAATTCTTTTACTATATTAGAATTAGTCAATGCACTTATTGACTTGGAGTATTCATTCTGTTTAAACAGCAGCATAAATACTTCAGAATATTCATTAAAATCTATTGAAACATTCAGATTTATTTCTATATCAGCCACTTTAGCTGAAGAAAAATCTATATAGATATCCTTTTTCTTTAAAATATCTGTAAGTTTTTCAATAGCTTTTTCCAGATCTTCACTTGTTGAATTACAGATATTATCTCCAGTTAATATCTTATTAGGATTAAATGTTATCCTGTTAAAATAGCTTTCTTCTATTCCTTCTTCTCCCTGATATAAAGTATATGAATTAACAATAGAAAAAAGTTCATCTGTAATTATTGTCTTTTCTTTCATTACATTTTCTTTATCTTCTATTAACTTTTTAAAGTTTTTTTCAGTATGAAGAGAAAAATTATATAAGGAAATTTTATCTATTCCATACCTGAAAATTTTTTCATGATTTATCATTTCATTTTCTCTTCCTCCATTTCATAAACTTTAACTGTAAATTTTTCTTCTATTTGTTGTTTTAATGTTACTTTTTTATTTTTTATCTCTAGTATTTTTCTATGAATTTTTTCAAAAAAGATTTTAGTGTCTTTTGGAGTTGTTATTTTAAAGGTAAAAGTTTCTAATTTATATTGATATCCATATGGAAGAAATTCAATTATTTCATCACTTCCTGAAATAATAGCTTTAAGCTGGTTCTTTTCTGCCTCTTTTAAAAGTTTTTCAAATTCTTTAAAGTTTAATTCTAAAAACATGAATTCACCTTCATTCCATCAATAAAGCCTTTTTGAAATTCAATAAGGGCTTTATTTTTTTTATTTTCTGCTTTTAATTCTTCGATTTCATTTTTTAAAGATTCATTCTGGATCATCAAAGTTATTATTCTAATTGTTACTTCTGTAAAATCTAAACATTTTTTTAACATAAAATACCCCCTCATTCATTTTTTAGTGGAATATACCAAAACTATTATGTCGAGGGTAAACATTAATTTTGATACACTCCACTAAAATAAAAATTTCCAAAAAATAAAGAGTCAAGACTACATCACTGTAGCCCTGACTCTCCAATTAAAGCCTTGCCTTAAATTTAGTTGTTTTTTAAATTAATTTCCACTTTTTCTCCACACTGGCATTTAAGAACCATAATGTTCTTATCACTTTTTACTTTTACTTTAGTTGATATATCTATCCATCCTTTTTTAGTATAATAAATAAATTTATTACACTTTGAACAATATACTTCTTTTTTTTCTGTAAAATCATTGTTAATTTTAATCACCTGCTTTGTTAATTTATTACCAGAACTTATCAATGCTGATAAATTCCAGAAATAAATCAAATTTTGACTGTTTGAATTATTTTCTCCAAAAAGTTATAATAATTTGAGGCTAGTACTTTTGGAGGAAAAGTGATGGAAATTAAAGGTAAACTTATCAATTTTATTAAAAGTGGTGCTGTTCTTTGTTGTAAACCTAAACGATTGAGACTAATAAACAATGACTTGAATGTAATATATGGTGAGACCAACGCAAATAAAGGCATTGAAATATGTTTCAAGTCTGAAAATATCAAAGAATATTTTTTAACTCGAGATAAAACACTTGTTCGTTGTACTTTAGCTATAGATACTCAAACTGATGACCCTTTTCTTGATAAATGTTTTTCTATTGCAGAAGAGTATTTTTACAATCCTGAAACCAATAAAAAAATTTCTGTTTCTGTAAGAAGCCCTTTATTTAAGAAAGAACTTCAGTATTACGAAATATTTTTTAATGAAAATGAAGAATTTGTATTAGTTTTTGTTGTGGAAAATGTTGATTATAAAGAAAAATATATAATACCTTAAAAAAATAAAATAATACTAGCCTTAATAATAATCTTTTATATTTCTTTTATATTTCTTTTATAGTTATTTTTTTAAAAATCATATAATCTTTTTTCATTCTCTTTGATTAGTTTGCAAATTTCTCTCTCCTCATTAGCATAGCTATCAGCTGTTTTTAATTCAGAGTAGAGTAAATTCAAAATTTTAACCCTACTTCTATTAAGAACCTCTCTTTTTATTTTTGGAGTATCTGAATACCTCATTGTTTCAGAAATAATATCTATTGTTTCTTTTGGATATTCTAGAATTAGTAAAAAGCGTTCTACAAAACCTAAGTGATAACCTCCATCATTTCCTGCTCTTTTTGCTAATTCCTCTAATAAAGCTGATGATGGAAGCTTTGGCAATACTTTTGAAATTTCTAATTCAATTTCCTTTTTAATGTTTGATGTATTTTCCATTTCTATAGCAATTTTTTCTGACATTTAAATCATGCCTCCTTTTTTATTTTTTTTATCATTTAAAACAATTCCTTGGATATATTCCTATTAAAAATTTGTAATCGATATTGCTCATAATTATTACCCTTCTCTTACTTAGCAAGATATAAAGTCTAATATTAAAATTTTTTATAAAATTCAACTCTGAAAAACAGAGTTTTTAAAATAAAAAATTTTGATGAAAAAAATTAGATATTCCTATTAGAAATTGGGAAGTTGGGAATTTTCCTCGTTTTAAATTATTTCTGTTTTTAGAAAAATTAACATCAGACATTCCAATAAAACTTGATATTTCAGTAGCTCTAATGTTTTTTTCTTTTATTAAAAATTCTAAATTTGAAGATATTTTCAATGAAATTTCCTTTTCTTTCTCTTTTATATTCATTTTCCTCCTCCTAATTTTTATCACATTATACTCTGAAAATAAGAGTGAGTCAACAAAAATATTCTTTTTATACTTTTAAGAAAAAACTCCCTTATTTAAAAAGGGAGTTTTAAAGATATATTATCAATGATATTTTAATGTATATTTTCATTATATTTTTTCTCAGGATAAAGGATGTTGTTTCTGTTATTGGAAATATAATATTTGATTAGGTAAGAAACTTATAAATTTCCTTCATATATAAATCTCATTGCTCTTCCTAAAATTTCAACAGAATTAGCTTGTGTATCGGATATATAAATATCATCATATTCTGGATTTACACTTTTTAATATCATCAAATTATTTTCTGCATTCCAAATTATTTTTTTTATAAAAATTTCATCATTAAACTTAATGATAAAAATTTTGTTTGGTACATACTCAAGTTGAAGTGGGTCTACAATCACAAAAGCTCCATCTTGAATTACTGGCTCCATTGAGTTCCCGATTACTTCAATGAGATAGCATCCTTCATGGAATCCATTCCTTCTTATTGTTTTAAGATGTGGATTTTCCTCGAAATTTATATACCCATTACCTGCACTAGCTTTAGCTTTCACTTCTATAGTTATGAAATCTTCTGTTGATAAAATTCTTACATTTGATTTTTCTTTTGTTTCTCCACCAATAAATGCATTTCTTAATTCAATTTTTTCTTCTTTATTCAAAGCTAAAGCTTTTGCTATCTTGTTGAGAGTTGAAATTTTCCCGTTTCTTGCCCCTCTTTCGATATCTCCTATAGTTCCTGTACCTATCTCAGCTTTCTGGGCAAGTTCTTTTTGTGATAAATTTCTTGATTCTCTAAATTTTTTTACCAATATAGCATAGCTTAACATTCTTATCCCTCCGCTCTGTTTATAAGAGAATTATACCTTTTTTTATTTCTTTTTACGATAAAATTTAATAAAACTATTGACATTCTCTGAAAAACAGAGTAAACTCTTTTTAAAAGCTTTTAAAATATATTTTTTTAACTCTTTCACTCTGAAAACACGAGTGAAAATAAAAGAAGTAATATTAGCCAAAGAAAATATTTATAAAAAATACAAGGAGCCGCGTATGAAACTAAAAAAACTAGCACTAAAAACAATAGAAAAAATCGAAAGTTCTGAAATTCAAGAAAAGTGTACTAATCATAACAGCACTTGGGAAGAAACTAAAGAATTGTTTTTGAAGGAAGCTGAGAAAGGAGATGAGATCTTCTGGGAAGCATTAGGAAATTTTGAAAAGGTCATAGTAGAAGAGAACAAAAAATTCCAAAAGATCTAAAGAAGGATATTTGGATTAGGAATAATTAAAGAAGATATTAAAAAACAAGAGGAAGTCTTTGTTTAAACTTCCTCTTTGAGTGAAAAACTATTCAATTCATTTTTATAACTAAAGTTTATCATAATTATTTAAAAAATTCAAATTTCACTAAAATTTTTTAAACAAAATAAAAAATCTCTTACAAATAGTAAGAGATACAGTATTTTATAAAGGGGTGGATAATTATTTCTTTTGTACAGGTGGCTTAACAGTTGTTGGATGATTTCCTGTGGCTATCTCTGCATTATTTTCTACTTTGTGATCGGTAGTAGTTTTTGACATTTTTATCCCTCCTTTTTCCAAGAGAATATTATTTGTGAAATTCAAGAACAATATCTTCAGGCTTTTCACAAAGATAAAGAGCTTCCAAACTATAACTTGGAGTATCCTTATTATCAAAATAAGCAGTAACTTCTTTAATCAAGATTTCAAAATTTTCTTGTTCTGTAACATTTATTGCTTTAAGGTACCCGATATATACTTGCTCTTTGTTTTGATATCTGACTGATACCCATTTGTTACATAATCCATTTATTTCTTTATCAGTTGAAGAAATAAGACCTTGTAATAGATATTTTTTTCCTAGCTTATTTGATAACTTATACTTTCTTAAAGTAAGGTGATATAGTTCTTTATTGATTATATAAATCACTATTAAAGAATATATCAAAGCTAAAAATAAAGCTGCTGCTATTTCTTTAGGTAATATCAATGGATTTTTGCTTAACAAAGTATTGAATATCTGTCCTTTTCCAAAAATATTCAGTGGAAGATAACATAATGTTCCTAAAACAAATGAATAAGCTATTCCTTCATTTATTTCAAGTTTTTTTTCACTAGCAATAGCAAAATTTATTAAAATGACTCCTGCTATTCCTGGAAGAAAAATAAAAAGTAATTGAATAAGATTGTTTGTTTCCATGTGCATCCTCTCCTTTATTAAATACTGTATCTTATTATAACATTTTTATTTTCATATTCTAAATAAAAAGCTTCAAAGAGGCTGAGATAAATTAGAAAAGCAAATTTAATTATAATGGAGGTTTTATGACAATTAAAGAATTACATTATTTGGTTAAGATTTTTGGAAATAAAAAAGGTATTGAAATAAAAGAAGTTTTTAAGGAATTTAAGGAATTGCAAAAAAGAATGCCAGGATTAAAAACTGATACTCATATGCTTCTAGTTTCATAAAAATTAAAAAAATAGGGATGAAAGGAGATATGAATGGAAAATAGATTTATTTTAAAAAAGAAAACTAAGAAAAATTTTACTATTATAAACAATGAAATTCTTCATGATGAAGAACTTTCATGGGAAGCCAAAGGAGTAGCTTGTTTTTTGCTTAGTAAACCTGAAGATTGGGAAATAAGTGTTTCTGCTCTTTCAAATATTCATGGTGGGAGAGATAAAATAAGAAAAATTTTTACTGAATTGATGAATACAGGTTATATGTATAAAAGTCAAAACCGGAGTAAAAGAGGGAAATTTTCTAGCAATATAATATATCTTTCCGATTGTAAAGAATACTTAATTACAGAAATAATCTCTAAAGAAGAAGTCCAGCCGTTGCCTGAAAATCCGTTTACGGTTAAACCGTTGACGGAAAACACGCCACAACTAAGAACTGATATTAACAAAAAACTGAATATACAAAAAACTACTACTACTAAAAAAAGTAGTAGTAGCAATGAATATGATTTTTTAAATAATATTCCTATCAGTACAGCTACAAAATTAAATATTAGAAAAAATATTGATGGCTTAACATTAGAAAATTTTTATGAAATTTTTTCTAAGACTGAAAAAGAATTTACCAATGGTAAAATAGAAAATTTTGAAGCTGTATTATACAAAGCCTTAAAAGGAGAATGGACATTTACTATAACAGAAAAAATAGTATCAGAAGAGCAATTAAGAAATAAAGCAAGGAAAATTTGTAATTATTGGATAGCTTCTCCTTACTCAGCTAATGAAAAAATTGAAAATTTTCTTAAAGACACAGCAGACTTACCAATTGAAATCATAGAAGAATATAAAAATAAATTGATTAAATTTTTAAAGGAGAATGAGGAGTTGATAGAGTGAGTAAAGTTATAAAAATGAAAATGTCTATACCAGAATGGAATTATGTTTGTGATGTATGTAAAAGACTTAGCATAGATCCACATCAGTATGAAGAAGTAGAAAATTATGGAAGATTAATATTTCATTTAACAAAATTAGATATAGTAGGACATCATGGAGCTATACCTCCAAATCCTGCTGATTATAATGAAGGAGGAAAATATGAAAATTAAGCACATACAAAATTATAGTGAAATAGAATTTTTTCTATTTGAATCTTTAAAATATACAAAAGCTGATTTAAGAAATTTGGAAGAATGGGAAAAAGAGTTTCTTTTTGAAAGAGCAAAAGAACTAAAAATAGATAATCTTGGTTATTGGTTTGAAAATTTCTATGCAACTTATAAAAAAAGAAAAGCAACATTTTCAAATTGTAAAAGAGTTATTGACCTTGTTAATAAAGTTACATATAGAAGTCTTTCTGAACTGGCTATTAAAGAAAAAGTTTCTATTAATACAGTAAGAAAAATTGTAAAAGAAAATCCAGATAAATATGAAATAGCAGCATAAGGAGAAAATATGAACATCTATAAAATTGCAAAATATGAAACTGATACTTATTTTTTCTTTCTTGATTCAATAAATTTAGAAAAAAAATCAATTATAATTTTAAGTTATTGCCCAATTTTTAAAAGAAATGGATCCAAGGTTACTGTAGGAGAACTTAAAAAAGATACAAAAACTTATCCCAGTAATGTATCTAGAGCTAAAATTGAAAAAGACATAAAAGAAATATCTGGTTGTAAAACCTTTAAAATTCTACTCTATGACAAAACCAAACAAAAATATAAAAATGATGAGGAGTGAAAATAGATTATGAAAATTAAACATAAAAAATATAAAAATATTTCTATTAATCAAAAAAAAGACGAAAACTATAATCTTGATTTAAGATTAATGGCTAGTTGGTTAGTTAAAATAATCCAAGAACTGGAAATTGAAGAAAGATGTATAAATTATAATGATAGCTGGGAAAATACAAAACAACTATTTTTTAAAGCAGCTATAAAAGGAAAACATAATCCTGTCTTTTGGGAAAATATTGAGAATTTCTCAAAACTTATAAAAGATTTTACAAATTAGTTGGAGGAAACAATGGAAAAAAGAATATCAATAGCAGAAATAGCAAACTTTTTGAATAAATTATCTGGAATTGTAGCAAATTCAAATAATGAATCATTTTTGATGTTTTTAACAAGTTCATGTAAGGTAAAAGTTATTAATAATAATGGAAATATGGAATTTTATATCTACCATCCTAAAGCAGATCTAAATAAAAAGTTCAATAAAATAGCAGCTGGGAAAGAAATATATAAATTAACTAAAGGAAAGGTGATGATATGAGTGATGGAAAATTAGGAGTATTACAAGCCAGAAAAGGTGGAGTTGGAAAAAGTTGGTTATGTTTACAGTTATCTAATGGAATGGTAGAGCTTTATAATAAAAAAGTTCTTATACATCCGATAACCAAAACAACATTTTAGCCTATGCTGGAATAAATATAGAAGTGAAAAAAGGGATTGAGCATTGGATAGAATGTGGAAAGGGAGATTATATTGAACTAAGGAATAATCTCTATTATATCCCTTTAAATTCTCCTATATTGCCAAAAGGGAATGAACATAAATTCAAAGCTTTTATTGAAAGTCTGAAAAAAAGATTTGATTATATTTTTGTTGATGGAACTCCTTTAATAGATATAAATACTGAATTTTCTAATATGGCTGACTTCATAATTATTCCAACTTTTTTGGATGGAGTAACTTCTATGTCTATAAATGACATGATGAAGAAATTTGGAACTTCTAAAGTAAAAGCAATAATTCCAAATAGAGCTGCTCCAATAAGTAGTACAGAAGTAAAATATTATGATTCCCTAAAAAATGTTCTTAAAAAAACAAATATCCTTTTAACTTGTCCACTAAAACAATCAGCTATTATAGGAAAGTTAATCGACCAAGGGAAAACAATTTATGATAGTAAAAGTAAAAAAGTTGATTTTATAAAAAGAGAAATAGAGAAAGTTCTAGAGGTGATTATATGAGTAAGAAACCAGTAATATCAAATAATAAAAAACCAGATCCATTTGCAGATATGGGAGAATTACTTAGTCAAAATACATACCAGTCAACTTTTGATTTCGGAACTTTCGAAATTGATGAAGAAGATAAAAAATACATCATACAAAGGGAAGAAATTCTCTATGAAAATTTCAAAACTCATTCTAAATCATTATATGAAATATGTAAAGCTCTATATGAAATTAAGATGAAATTTAAAGGTGATGATACAGCTTCATTTGTTGCTTGGTACAAACACAATAAACTTTCTAAAGATAAAGTGTCTGAGTTGTTAAAAAGATACGAGCTATTTATACAAGTACCAGATAAAATAGAATATGTTTCTAGCCTTTCTATTCCTGCTGTAAAAGCTCTTACTAAAAAAGAAGTTGATATAAGTGTTATTGATGATATTTTAAGGTTAGAAATTAAAAATGTAGATGATATAAATCAAAAAATACTTGAAGCTTTTCCTGTGGAAGAAACCGAAGATAAAAAAGAAAAAATAAAGAATACTTTTTCTCTTAAAACAATTAAATTTTTTCAGAAAAAAATAAAAAAATCTGTTTCTCTTTCTGATTTGATTGAAGTTAAAAAGGATATTCAAGCTTTAAAAAAACATCTACAAGAATTAGAAAAAGAAATTGAATTGAAGGAAAAAGAGAAAGAAAATGAAAATAATCTTACTCTTCCAGATGGTGAGCAGGATGAAAATTAAAACTTATAAAACATCAAATTCAAAATATGGAAGATTCTCAGGAGCTAGAAAACCTAGTTTCTGGGAAAGATTAAAGAGGTGGATATGGAGATAAAATTGATTCTAGGGAATGCAATAAAAGAAATTAAAAATATAGATAAAAAAGTTGATTGCATCATTGCAGATGTTCCACAAGGAATAACTTGTAATTCTTGGGATATTCCTTTTAACTTAGAAGAGTTGTGGCAGTCTATAGAAAAAATAGCAGATGCCCATACTCCACTTATATTGATGTCAAACCAACCGTACACAAGTATTTTAATTTCTAGCAACATTAAGAATTATAAGTATAGTTGGTATTGGAAAAAAGTGAGAGGGAGAGGACACCTTAATGTAAAAAAACAGCCTTTGCGGGATATAGAAGAAATATGTGTATTTTACAAAAAGCAATGTTACTATAGTCCACAAATGATTAAGGGTAAAGAAAATCATGGTATTGGAAAAGCGGCAGATAATTATAGTAATCAAGGAACTACTTATAAAAAACATAAAAAAATATTTACTAAAGGAGATATGAAATATCCAAAACAACTTTTAGAATTTAAAGAGCCACACCCTGCAATCTATAGTACTCAAAAACCTGTGGAGTTATTGGAATATCTATTAAAAACTTATACAAAAGAAGGAGATACAATTCTTGACTTTTGCATGGGCTCTGGAACAACTGGAGTAGCTTGTAAAAATTTAAATAGAAACTTTATAGGAATAGATAAATCTGAGACAGCCTTTAAAATAGCCCAATTAAGATTAAAGGAGATCTGAATGAATAATATTGTAATTTTAAATAAAGAAAAAATAAAAGAGTTAGAATTGAAAAAAAGAGAAGTTCTTTTATATACTTTGATTTCTCTTGTAGATGGTTCCTATACTCTTAAGGAAATGTGTGGGATTCTTGGAATAGGATTTCAATTACATCAAGTAGAAGAATACTGTAAAACTTTAATCACTAAAAAATTAATTAAAGAAAATGAAGATAAGTTTATAATAATAGGAGGTTAAGATGAACAATACAGACAATACAAACCAAAGAATATCACTAGCTGTTACTAAAATAAAAAGCCTTGCCAATGAATTATTAAATAAGAAAAATGCAAGCACTTCCAGTTAAAATAGCAGTTAAATACTCAAGAGTTTCTACTAACAAACAAGACTTAAGAGGGTCAAAAGATGGACAAGAAGCTGAAATAGATAAATTTGCTTCTACAAATGGTTTTACTATAATTGATTCTTTTACAGATACAGATCATGGAGATATTGCAAAAAGAAAAGGTTTAACTTCTATGAAAGAATATCTAAGACTTAATCAAGCTGTAAAATATGTTCTTGTATATCATTCAGATCGTTTTACAAGAAATTTTCAAGATGGAATGAGAGATTTATTTTTCCTTGAAGATTTAGGAATTAAATTAATTTCTGTTTTAGAAGGAGAAATTTTAGCTGATGGCACTTTCAATTCTTTGCCCTCTTTAGTTAGACTTATTGGTGCACAAGAAGATAAAGCAAAAATTATAAAAAAAACAACAGATGCTTCATATAAATATGCTAAAACAAACCGTTATCTTGGTGGAAATATTCTCCCATGGTTTAAACTAGAGTCTGGCTATGTATATGGCAAGAAATGCAAAGTTATTGTAAAAAATGAAACTACTTGGGAATATTACAGAGGATTCTTTCTAGCAATCATAAAATATAAAAATATTCTAAGAGCTGCTAAAGAATATAACCTCAATCGATTTACAGCTGCTGAATGGTTAGTAAAACAAGAGCTAATCGGATACAGAACTTATGGTAAAAAAGGAAAAATAGATCAGTACCATAATAAAGGAAGAAGAAAAAATTATCAGACCACTGAAGAAAAGGTATTCCCAGCTATCCTAACAGAAGATGAATTCCTTATACTCAATGAAATGCGAAAACACAATAAAGTAAAGTATAATAAAGATATTTATACTTATCTCTACTCAATTATTTCATACCATTCATGTGGAGGAAAACTTGAGGGAGAAAGAATAAAGAAAAAAGATTCTTTTATTTATTATTATAAGTGTAGTTGTTGCAAAAAAAGATTTAATCAAAAAAAATTAGAAGTAGCTATTGCTGAAAATATTTTAAGTAATCCAGGATTACAAATAATTAATGATATAAATTTTAGACTAGCAGATATTTATGATGAAATTAAAAATATAAATAATATGATTGAAGAAGAAAATTCTTCTGAAAAAAGAATCCTATCACTTGTAAGTAAAAATGTTGTTGGTATTGAATCTGCTGAAGAAGAACTTTTAAAAATAAAAAAGCAAAAAAATTTTCTAAAGAAGCTTTTAGAAGAAAAAATGAAACTTATAGAAGAAGAAAACAAAAAAGAAATTACTGAAGATCATATTTCTTTATTAAAAAATCTACTGGAGTATTCACAAGAAGAGGATGATGATTTTAGAGAAAAGTTAAAAGAGATAATTAATTTAATTATAAAAAAAATTGAAGTTTCTTCTTTAGATAAAATAAACATAATATTTTAAAAAGGACTATATACATTTAGTAAATGTAGTCCTTTTTTATTAAATAACTTTCTAGTTTTTTCTAAATTTTTAAACTTCTTTTTATTCTTAAAATGAGGATGCCATCTATAAAAATATTTTTTCACTTTCCTCTATCTCTTTTCTATAATATTGAACTAATGCATGAGTTTGAATTCTTTTTAAAGAAACTTTTTCGCCCATGCTGCATTCTTAATTGGAGCTGGGGCTAATATTAAATCTGTGCAGGACAAATTAAAGCATAGCTCTATAAAAAACTACTTTTAAAACTATTTTTTTCACTATAATAACCAATTTTTTCTTGACATTATATACCGTATACGTTATAATTTAAATATAATGAATTAAGGATGTGATGCAGACTTGGTTAGTAACGCTCAAAAAAAAGCCAAAAAAAAATATGAACAAAAAAATAGAAAAAAGATAAATATAGATAATTATAAAAGAACCACAAGAATGTATATATTAAAGCATGCTACCATCAAAGACTTAATTGAATTAGAGGAGTTAATATCAAAAAAAAGACTTTAAAAAGACTTCAATAAGGAATATTAAAAAAGAAACTCAAAAGTTGGTTGATAAAAAGTATAGCATAAAATATGAATTAGATAGCTTATTAAGAAAATCTAAACCCTTAGAAGATTTTTTTAGTATAAAAGATTTGAGATGCATAAAAAAGAAATATTAAATAATTTTAGTGTGTGGAGGAAAGATGGCTTATGAAAAAAATGATTTAGTTGCACCTGTTTTAAAATGGGTAGGAGGAAAACGACAATTAATTCCTGAAATAACTAAATTGTTACCTAAAAAAATAACAAAATATTATGAACCTTTTTTAGGAGGAGGAGCACTCCTTTTTCATATCCAACCTGAAAAAGCTGTTATAAATGATCTCAATGAAGAATTGATTAATTGCTATAATATAATAAAAAAAGAACCCATTAAACTAATTAAAAGTTTAAAAAAACATAAAAACAATTCAGAGTATTTTTATAAAATAAGAGAACTTGATAGAACAAACGAATATATAAATTTAACAGATGTAGAAAAAGCATCTAGAATAATATATTTGAATAAAACTTGCTTCAATGGTTTATTTAGAGTTAATAGTTCTGGAGAATTTAATAGTCCTTTTGGAAAATATAAAAATCCTAAAATAGTAGATGAAATTACAATTAAAGCAATGAGTGATTATTTCAATAATAATCATATAGAAATATATTCAACTGATTATAAAAAGGCATTAAAAGGAATTAGAAAAGGAAATTTTGTATATTTTGACCCTCCATATGATCCTGTTTCAGATAGCTCTAATTTTACTGGATATACAAAATCTGGATTTTCAAAGCAAGAACAAATTGAATTAAAAAAATTATGTGACCAGTTAAATAAAAAAGGGATTAAATTCTTATTGTCAAATTCAGCTACAGACTTTATAAAAGAGCTTTATAAAGAATATTATATTGAGAGTGTTAATGCTAAAAGAAATATAAATTCATGTAAAGATGGAAGAGGAAATATTGAGGAGCTTTTAATTAGAAACTATGAAGAATAAAAAAAGTGGAGTTTCCACTTTTTTTATTTTTTATTCTCATCATATCCACGTTTATATGCTTTCTCTACATCTTTATAACTAACTATCTTTGTTTCAATAAAATTAATTTCTTTAGGTTTAAATTTTGCTTCTTTTCTTGCTTCTGCATCACTCTTTCCTTGTTCATATGCTTTTCTAATGTATTCTTCTTTATATCCAAGTTCATATGCTTCTTCCGGATCTTTGTGTCTAACTACACCAGCTTGACTAAATTTGATTTTTTCAGGTTTAAACTTTGCTATTTTTTCTGCCTTTGCATCTTCTATACCTTGTTCATATGCACAGCCACAGCATAAATGTCTCCCCTCTCCTGCTTGTGAATTACTTAAGTTTTTAAATTTCTCATCATAACGATGAGGTTTATTACAAGTACTCATAAGTGTACCACCTCCAAATAATTAATTACTTAATATTATCTCAAATTTTTTTAGTTTTTTCAAATATCATTTTAATTTTTATGATTCTTTTTTGAAAAAAATAAAGGCATACTTAGCAATTTCAACTTAATAATCTATTTTTTATATTACATAAGTTAAAAATATTGAGATAATATCTACAAAAAAGCTATCAGCACTTCTTCAGTGTAACTATACTGTACGAAATACAAAAATTTTATATTGGCTTTATTGAGCTCTTAACCTATATTATAAATTTTTAAAAAGAATGAAGCCATATATAAAAGTTTAAAAATAATTTTTACTTCTTAGTTAGGGTTTAGCGATGGCGCACCCAAGAGGAGTCGAACCCCTAACCTTCTGATCCGTAGTCAGACGCTCTATCCAATTGAGCTATGGATGCACAGGATTTGTATAAAAAAAAGGTAGTTGCCTACCTAAACTTACAAATGGCGGTGAAGGAGAGATTTGAACTCTCGGTACCGTTTATAGGTACTCTCCCTTAGCAGGGGAGTGCATTAGGCCACTCTGCCACTTCACCATCATACCTGGCGGAAGATCAGAGATTCGAACTCTGAAGTCTTGCGACGCCGGTTTTCAAGACCGGTTCCTTACCAATTAGGATAACCTTCCACGCATTAATTATAATATCATATGATTCCTTATTTGTCAATAATATATTTTGTAAAAATGGCTTGTAGATACAAAAAAAGGCAGATTTATATATAATCTGCCTTATATTTTTTATAATTTTAATATAATTATTTTTGTGCTGCTACTAATTCATTAGCTTCAGCTATTATAGCATCTGCATCTAGTCCATGAGCAGAAATTCCTTCTCCAAGAGTTTCTCCTGCAGCTATCATACATCCTACACATCCTAATCCATGTTTTCTAAATACATCTGCTAATACAGGGTATTGTTGAACTGCTTCAAGAATATTCATATCTTTAGTTATCATTATTATCACTCCTTAAAAATTTAATTTTTGTGTATATCTAAGATTATATAAAAATTTACTTCCCATGTCAACTATTTTCCAATTATCTTCCTACAACGTTCAGAAGGTCATGCACTCTTACCATTCCTACTAATTTATCCTTATCAAATACAGGAAGAACTGATATCTGGCTTTCTCTGTTTTCCATAAGTTCTAAGGCATCTATTGCCATACTTTCACTATCTACCTTAGTGAAATTTCTTGTCATAATATCCTTTGCTTTAAATCCAAAGAATTCCTCTCTTCTTTTTAAAGCTCTTCTTATATCTCCCTCTGTGATTATTCCCACCATTAAGTCTCCATTCATCACACAGACAGCTCCAAGTCTTTTATCTGTCATTGTAAGTATTACATCATCTATATTACTTTCTTTATCACACAAAGGAAGTATATCTTCTTTATGCATTACATCTCTTACTTTCATTAAAAGTCTTTTTCCCAGGCTTCCACCTGGATGATATAATGCAAAATTTTCTGGTTTGAAATCTCTTTTTTTAATAAGAATAGCTGCTAGTGCATCTCCCATTACTAAGGTGCTTGTTGTAGATGACATTGGAGCAAGATTAAGAGGACATCCCTCTCTTTTCACTCCTATATTTAATATATAGTCTGCTTCTCTTCCAAGTTTTGAGTTCCTATTTCCTGTCATAGCGACTATCTTTGCACCTATTTTTTTTATAGATGGTAGTATAGCAACTATTTCATCACTATTTCCACTATTTGATATAGCTATGACTATATCTTCTTTTGAAATCATTCCAAGATCTCCATGGAGTCCTTCTGCTGAATTCATAAATACTGAATGTGTTCCTGTTGATGCAAATGTAGCAGCTATTTTTTTTCCAATCAATCCTGATTTTCCAATACCTGTTACTACTACCTTTCCCTCTGATTTCAATATTTCTTCCACTACATCTATTATTTCTCTATTTATTTTATCTCTTACTATTTTTAATTCTTCTATTTCTGAATCAAAAACTTCCTTGGCATAATTGATTATATCCATTTACTTTGTCATCTCCTGTTATCTTCCTTTTACAAGATCATCTATCTTTACTGCCATTTTCAATATCTCTTCAAGATCAGATAAATAAAGCATATTAGGTCCATCTGACTTAGCTTTCTCTGGATTTGGATGTACTTCTGCAAATATTGCATCTACACCTATTGCAAGTCCTGCTCTCATTAATGGATAAACATATTCTCTGTCTCCAGAAGTAGCTGTTCCTAATCCACCTGGCTTTTGCACTGCATGAGTTACATCAAATACTACTGGATATCCAAATTTTCTCATTTCCATGAAAGCTCTCATATCTACTACCATATTATTATATCCAAAAGTACTTCCTCTTTCACAAAGCATAACATTGGGATTTCCACTTTCTTCCATTTTAGTTACTATATTTTTCATATCCCATGGAGCAAGAAATTGCCCTTTTTTTACATTTACAGGAAGTCCTGTTTCAGCTGCTGCTATCAGCAAATCTGTCTGTCTGCATAAAAATGCTGGTATCTGTATAAGATCTACCACTTCTGCTGCTCTTTTACATTGCCATACTTCATGCACATCTGTTACAACTGGGAGCTCATATGTGTCTTTTACTTTTTGTAATATTCTAAGTCCTTCTTCTATTCCAGGTCCTCTATATGAATGGATAGATGATCTATTAGCCTTATCAAAAGATGCTTTAAATATATATTTTATTCCTAGTCTATCACATATTTCTTTTACTTTTCCAGCTACTTCCATAACTAATTCTTCAGATTCTATTACACATGGACCTGCTATCAAAGTGAATCTATTATTACCACCAATCTCTACATTTTTTCCTATTTTAACTTTCTTTACTTCACTTACCAGCATGATTCCCCCCTTATTTTCCCTTTTTCTTTTTTACTATCTCTCTTCTAGCTATTTCTCTATCATCAAAATGTATTTTTTTTCTACCTAGTATTTGATAAGTTTCATGCCCTTTTCCAGCTATAAGAATGATATCTTTTGCATCTGCTAATTCTACAGCTTTTGATATAGCATGATCTCTATCCTCTTCTACAATATGATTTTTTCCTTTCATTCCTTCCAGTACTTGTTCAATTATTTTATAGGAATCTTCTGTTCTGGGGTTATCTGATGTCACTATTGCAATATCACTTAATCTTTCAGCGATTTCTCCCATAACAGGTCTTTTACTTGGATCTCTATCTCCACCACAACCAAAGACTGTTATTATTTTTCCTTTTTTTAATTCATTTATACTTTTCAATATATTTTCAAGTGCATCACTAGTATGAGAATAATCTACTATTACTGTAAAATCTTGCCCACAGTTTACTAATTCATATCTTCCTGGTGCACCTTTTAATTCTTTTATTTTATCTAAAACAACATTTCTTTCAATTCCCAAAAGCAATGCTATAGATAATGCTCCAAGTACATTATATACATTATATCTTCCAAGTATAGCCAGTTTTGTTCTTGTTGAAAAATTGTCTATATTAATTTCTACTTCTTGTCCATCTCCATGAAATTCCAGTATTTTTCCTCTTATTCTTCCTTCGTTATGCATACCATAAGATATTCCTCCAAATTCTGAAGAAAGTCTTTTTCCATATAGATCATCTATATTAATAACACAATTTTTTTCACAGCCACTTTTCATCATTATAAATAGTCTTCTTTTGGCTTGAAAGTAGTCTTCCATAGTTTTATGAAAATCAAGGTGGTCTAAGGTAAGGTTGGTAAACATACTTACATCAAACTCAAGCATATCTACCCTTCCAAGTTCAAGAGCATGAGAACTCACTTCCATTACAAGGTATTCCATTCCCTTTTCCACAGATCTCTTACACATTTTTACTATATCTAAAGATTCTGGAGTGGTATTAGGAGCTTCTATTACTTCATCTCCTATTTTATATTCTACTGTTCCTATTCTTGCTGTCTTATTACTTCCCAATATAGATTCTATAAGGTAAGTTGTTGTTGTCTTTCCATTTGTTCCAGTTATTCCTATAATCTTTAAATTTTTTTGAGGCCAATTATAAAAATTAGAAGCTAACACTCCTAATTTTTTTCTTAGATCTTTAATCCAAATATATTTTACTGGGAAAACAGTTTCTACTTTTTTAGACACTAAAATACATTTAGCTCCATTTTTTACTGCTTGTTCTATATAATTGTGACCATCAAATATCGTACCCTCTAGAGCAACAAATATATCCCCAGTTTTTATTTTTCTAGAATCATACTCTATATTAGTATAATTTTCTTCTTTAACTACATCTTTTAAAATTTCATATTCCAGTCCATTAAGAAATTTTTCCATCTTACATTCTCCTTAAAAAGAAATTTTGATACTGTAATAATTCTAGCATAAATTTTATTATTTTCATAGAAAAAGACTAATCAATAATAGTTAATGAATTTTGTTTTGAATTATTTTTATATGTTATTTCCTCTAATTTACTTTTATACTTTAAAAGTTCATTTGTAAGCTGCCCTTGCAGAGCAAAAAATCTCTTATTAAGATCATCCATATATCCCCAATCTGGAGTTTCTTTTCTCATTTCCTGCTGTATTTTATATCTAATACTTTTCAATTGATCTTTTATTTCATTAGATTTAACTAAAAGATCTTCTCTGAGTTCTATTATTTCTTCTTTCTGCTCATTGTTTAATTCACTGAAGTAAACAGTACATCCATCAATTATAATTTCATCAGCATATATGGACAGAGCAGAAATAGAAAATAATAAAATCAGCATACTAATATACTTCATAATCAGCCTCCAGTTTATAACCTCTTTTACACAATTATATTAGACATCTGTGTCATATTTGTGACAACAGCATTTATTTAATACAAGTTAAATAAAGTATAAACTGATACATCAGTTTATTCATATATTTTCTATTTGCCAATTAATTTCTTTCTTATTTAAACTACTCAATATTTCATTTATTTTTTTGAAATGATCACAACCAAAAAATCCATTGTGAGCTGATAGGGGACTTGGATGTGCTGCTTCAAGTATATAGTGTCTATCTGTATTAATAAAAGATTTTTTCTTTCTTGCATTTCCTCCCCATAAAACAAATATAACTGGATCTTCTCTATCATTTAAATATTTAATTATATTGTCAGTAAATATTTCCCATCCTATTTTTGAATGAGAATTTGCTGCTCCTGCTCTTACTGTAAGGGCAGTATTTAAAAGAAGTATTCCCTGTTCTGCCCACGGAACTAGATACCCATTATTTGGTACATATAATCCCAGTTCATCTTTCAGTTCTTTATACATATTTTTTAGTGAAGGAGGAGTTTTTATTCCTATATTCACTGAAAATGCCAATCCATGTGCCTGATTAGGTCCATGATAAGGATCTTGTCCTAAAATCAATACCTTACAGTCTTTATAATTAGTAAGTTTTAATGCTGAAAATATATTTTCCATTTTTGGGTAAATAGTCTCCGTTTTATATTCTGTTATTAAAAATTTTCTCAATTTTTGATAATATTCCTTTTCAAACTCATTTTTCAGTATTTCATCCCAATCGTTTCCTAGATTTACCATTTTCTCTCCTCCAATTTTAATTTTTTATTATTCTGTTGCTATTTTTAAACAGTTAGGAAATCTTTTTTTCATACCACATCCAGAACATATTTCTCTACAATCTGGTGTCAATGCTTCCTCTTCTGCTTTTTTATATTCTCTTAAAAGAAAACTTTTTTCTACCCCTATATCTACTACCATATCCCATGGAAGATCAGCTTCTAAATCTCTTGCTCTAAGATAATCTTTTTCATCTATTCCTAATTCATCAGCTGATGATTTCCAGATATCATAATTATCTTTATAGTCGTCAAGTTTTGCTCCTTTTTTCCATGCAAGTTCTATTAGATCCCCTGTTCTTTCATCTCCTCTTGAAAGGAATCCCTCAAGATAAGATTTTCTCATATCATGTATTCTTAAAGTACAATGCTTTGATGTTTTAAATAAGTCTTTTAATATTCTGTGTTTTCTTTTCATCTCTTCTATATCCATCTGTTCTGACCATTGGAACGGTGTATGAGGTTTTGGAACAAAGTTTGAAACACTTACTGTTACATTTATTCTTTTACTTATAGGTCTGCATCTCTTTATAACCTTAGAAGCAAGTTCAAATATTTCTGCCACATCTTCATCTGTCTCAAAAGGAAGTCCAATCATAAAGTAGAATTTTAGATTTTCCCATCCCCCTCTTATAGCAGCTTCAGCAGTAGCTAGTACATCTTCCTCTTCTACTCCTTTATTGATTATATCTCTCAATCTTTGTGACCCCGCTTCTGGAGCAAATGTAAATCCAGTTCTCTTTCCTCCACTGATATCATCTGCCACTTGGACAGAGTATGGATTCATTCTCAAAGATGGAAGAGAGATTCCAAGATTTCTATTTTCATATCTGTTTTTCAGTCCTTTTATAAGATCATCTATTTTACTGTAATCACTACTGCTCAAAGATGAAAGTGAAATTTCTGAATATCCTGTATTTTTTATCATTTTTTCTATAAGTTCACAATTATTTTTAAAGCTTCTTTCTCTTACAGGTCTATATACAATTCCGGCTTGACAGAATCTGCATCCTCTCGTACATCCTCTCTGTATTTCTACAGAAGCTCTATCATGTACTATATTTATATATGGTACAAGCTGATCATCATAAAGTTCTGTCTTATTTAAATCTTCAACAATAGCTCTTTTTATTCTTTTCTTTCCTTTATGAAGTATTGGAATATATACCCCATCAAAATCTTCTATTAATTTTAATTTTTCTATCTTACTTTTATCATGGTTAACTGTAAAGACTTTAGCTATTTCTACCATGACATCTTCCCCATCTCCTATCACTACAAAATCAAGAAATTTTTCCATAGGTACAGGATTCATCATACATGTTCCTCCTGCCATTATTAAAGGGTATTCTTCTCCTCTGTCTTTACTTTCAATTGGTATCCCTGCTAAATCCAAAGCATTTAATACATTTGGATAGCACATTTCATATGATAATGAAAACCCTACTACATCGAATTCTTTTAATGGTGTTTTACTTTCTAGGGAAAACATTGGTATTTTATTTTCTCTCATCAGATTTTCCATATCTTCCATAGGAGAAAATCCTCTTTCTAAAGAAAATCCATCTACTCTATTCATAATACTATATAAAATTCTTATTCCTAAGTTAGACATCCCAACTTCATATATATCTGGAAAAAATAAACACATTCTTGCTTTAAATTTATATTTATGCACACTATTTATTTCATTCCCCAAATATTGTGCTGGTTTTTCAACTTTTAATAAATATTTATCTAAATTTATTCTCATATTTTCCTCACTTTTTTCTTATTACATTTTATTTTATCATTTTCTTACCAAAATTACCTGTTTTTTTTACTTATCATCTAATTTTTGAAATTCTATCATTTTAATATCATTACTTTTATCATGATGTATCCTACATAATTTAGCTAACTCTTTATTTATTTTTTTTAATTTTTCATAGGCATTTTCAGTATGCCCTTCAAGTTTTCTATCTCCTATTACTACCTTTTTCATTCTTTTTAAAAATGTAGTTTTTCCTTTTCCACAGTCATGTAAAAGAGCAAGTTTCCAATACAAAATATCATCTTTCAGAATTTCATTTTCTTTGACAAAGTTGAATAACCTAAAAGAATGAACTTTATCATACTCCATCATAGTATCAAAAATCTTAAATTCATCTTCAGAAAGGACATTTTTTATAATCTCATCTTTTTCCCCATCATATTTTCCAAATACATAGATAATCCCTTGTCTGAGCCTATTTAACATCTAGATCTCCCTCACTATTATATCTCCATATTTTTTCTTCATTTTTTTTATATTCTTTCCATTTTTTCCTATTAGCTCTCCTCTTTTTCCTTGAGGAACACAGAAAATATATAAACTTCCATCTGCTGTTTTTTCAATTTTAACCACATTTTTTTCTGATTTATCTGAAATTTCCTGAAAAATTATATTTTTCATTTCATCTTTTAAATATATTTTCTCAAGAGTCAAGTATTTTCCCATAAGAGGTTCTTTTTTCCTTGCAAGTATATATCCAGACATTATTCTCACTTGTTTAGGCATAAAAGAATTTCCTATAAATCTTAATTTTCCTTTTTCATATGTAATCTTTATCTCTCTTATATGTTCCTTAAGTTCAAGCCCTTTTCTATCAGTAAACTCACTTACATCATATATTCCACTAAGTTCTTCACAAAGTTTCTCTATTTCTATTTCTGTATTTTTAATAAGTTTTTCAGGGTATGAGTATATATATTCTCTTTTTTCTATCATGTCTGGAAATATAATATTGGGAAAAGTTTTTTTTATCATAGTAACTTTTAAATCAGTATCAGAATTTTTATTAAATTCCTCTTGTAATTTATTTATGCTCCCATTAAAATTACTGCTGACATAAAGAATATTTTCATTTGCACTCACTTTAGCATCTGTTCTTCCTGCTTGCTGTATCCCCTTTGCCCAAGTAAATCCAATAGCTTTCATTATTTCTTTAAATTTTCCTTTTATACTCTTCTTTCCACTCATTTCATCAAAAGATTGAAATTTCTGTCCATTATATGAGATATAGAACATATATCCCCATTTCTTACTTTTTTCTATTGTTCTTATATCCATACCTTTTCTCCTTATTTTCCAATTCTTTTAATTATATCATATCAGTAAAGAAAAAAAAAGCTGCAAGCAGTTTAAACTACTTGCAGCTTTAAATATTTTATTAATTCCAAGTCTGGCTTTTCAGTCTTCCATTTTCATAAACAGCTACGCTGTCAACAGTTCCATCTTCCTGATATCTCTTCCATGTACCATCCTTGACCCAGTTCTTGTACTTCCCTTCTTCTAATACCTTTCCATTGTCCCAGAAAAATTTCCATTCTCCAGTTCCAGCACTCATATCACTTTTATGAAGAAGTTTTCCATTTTGAGCAAAAAATTCAATTCCTATTACTCTGTTATTTTTATATTTTGCTATTGCTTTTATCCCTCCATTTGAATAATACGACTTTTGCTCACCATTTAATTTCTCATCTATATAGCTCTCTGTCATAATGATATTTCCTTCATCAGAATACCATACCTTATCACCATTCAGTTTTCCATTGACATAAGCTTCACTATATTCAATAATATCTCCAATAAACAATCCAAATTCTCCAGTAAAAGGTTTATCTTCTCCTTGAGCATAGACAAGTTTATTTTCTCTATGAACTTTTTTACTGATATCCAGTATCCTTACTCCACTCTTTTGAAGTGCTTTCTGTGCATCAGTTAACTTAATTTCACCTTCAGTACTTTCTTCTGCAATAACTGTTTCATTTTTTATTTCTTCTTTTTTTTCTGATATATCCAATTTTTCTAAAGGGCTCAATCCACTATTTATATTTGATACATTGGTTTTTGGTCTTGTTTCTTTATTAATCTCATCTAAAGTTTTTATCTCTCTAAGCTCTTCAGCAAAAATCTGTAAGCTATATATAAATACAGCTGATAAAAAAATTATTATTCTTGTTCCTTTTCTCACTTTTCCTCTCCTTAAACTTAAAAATAAAATAAATCAGTCCCAAGAGGAAACATATTCTATTTAGAATAGTTTGGAGCCTCTTTAGTTATAGTAATATCATGTGGGTGGCTTTCTTTTAAACCTGCTCCAGTTATTTTTATAAATCTTCCATTTATTTTAAGATCTTCTATAGTTGGTGTTCCACAGTATCCCATACCTGCTCTGATTCCACCACAAAGTTGAAATACTACATCTTTAAGATTTCCTTTGTATGCAATACGCCCTTCTATTCCTTCTGGAACTAGTTTTTGAGCATCATTTTGGAAGTATCTGTCTTTTGATCCTCTCTTCATTGCTGCAATAGAACCCATTCCTACATATATTTTATATCTTCTTCCTTCAAGAATGATTTCTTCTCCTGGAGCCTCTTTAGTTCCAGCCAGAAGTCCTCCCAGCATTACACAGTCTGCTCCAGCAGCTAATGCTTTTACAATATCTCCAGAAAGTTTTATTCCGCCATCAGCTATTACTCCTATACCTTTATTCTTACATACTTGATATACATCATTTACTGCTGTAAGTTGAGGAACACCTACTCCTGCTACAACTCTTGTTGTACAAATTGATCCTGGTCCAATTCCTACTTTCACTGCATTTACTCCTGCATCTATAAGGTCTGATGCTGCCTCTGCAGTTACTATATTTCCTCCAATTAAATTTAAATCAGGAAATGCTTCTCTTATTTCTCTTATTTTCTTTATAACTCCTGCTGAATGGCCATGGGCAGAATCAACAGTGATAATATCTACTCCTGCTCTTACTAATGCTTCTACTCTTTCTAAAGTATCTGCTCCAATTCCTACTGCAGCTCCTACTCTAAGAGTTCCATGTGCATCTTTACAAGCATTTGGATATTCTACTAAGTTATCTATATCTTTTATTGTAATAAGACCTTTTAAATATCCTGCTTCATCAGTTATAGGAAGTTTTTCTATTCTATTAGAGAGAAGAACTTCTTTGGCTTGTTCTAAAGTAGTTCCTACTGGAGCTGTAATAAGATTTTCTTTAGTCATTATCTCTCCAACAAGCTGCTCCATATTTTTATGATATTTTATGTCTCTATTTGTAACTATACCTATAAGTCTTCCATCATCTTCTATAACTGGAAGTCCAGATATTTTATATCTTCTCATTAAATCCTCAGCAAACCCTACTGTACAATCTTCTTTTAAGGTTACAGGATTTCTTATCATTCCACTTTCAATTCTTTTTACTCTATCTACTTCAGCAGCCTGATCAGCTATACTCATATTTTTATGAATAAATCCAATCCCTCCCTGTCTTGCTAAAGCAATTGCTAAATCTGATTCAGTTACAGTATCCATTGCAGCACTAAGAATTGGTACATTAAGCACTATATCTTTTGTAAGATTAGTTTTTAAATTTACTTCATGTGGTAAAATATCTGATTTTGCTGGCACTAATAGCACATCATCAAATGTAATAGCTTCTTTTACTATTTTTCCGTTCATATCCCTCTCCTTTTTTATAAAAACTTAATATTTATACTTTAATAAAATCAAAATTAATAGCCAAAATACTTCTTATATATATTTTGATTATTATAGCACAAATTTAAAAATTTTGTCACATAAAAAAAGATATTTTTTATAAATATTACTTTTCAGTTTTATTGTATATATCAATTTTCTGATATGGAATTTCTATGCTATTTTCATCAAAGAGTCTTTTTACCTCTTCATTAAAATCATACAATGTATCCCAGTAATCTGAATTCTTTACCCAAACTCTAAAATTAAAATCAAGAGAGCTTGCATTTTGTTTAACCATTCTTATTGTCATTGCTTTATTTTTTAAAACTGCTGGATGATTTTCAGCTATTTGTTTCAATAATTCTTTAGCTTTATCTGTAGAAGTATCATATGCTACAGAAAATACCATATCCAATCTTCTTTCTGGTTTTCTAGAATAGTTTATCACTGGATTATTTGCAAGTTGCCCATTAGGTACTACAATTACTTTATTATCTACTGTTATAAGAGTAGTATAGAGAATATGTATTTGATCTACTGTACCTTCTATTCCTCCATTATTAGAAATATAATCTCCTTTTGAAAACTGCTTGAAGAAAAGAATAAGAACTCCACCAGCTAAATTAGACAAGCTTCCTTGTAAAGCTAATCCAACTGCGATACCTGCAGTACCTAAAACTGTAACAAGAGAAGTTGCTTTTACTCCTATTATACTAACTACTACAAAAAATAAAGCTATATAAGCAATTGTTTTAAAAAGTGAAACTGTAAAACTTTCAAGTAAAGGATCAACATTTTTTTTCTCAAGTGTTTTTTTATAAGTTGTTAAAATCATTCCCAAAAGTTTAGGCCAAATTATAAACAAAACTATTAAAATTAATCCTCTAATTACTAGTCCTGGAAGAACTTCAAAAATATCTGTAAGAAAACTTTCTAACAATACGTGCATACTCTACATCACTCCTTTAAAATTATTTTAAATTTGTATAATTATACCAAAATACCATACTTACTCTTTTATTTTTAATAAATTTTCTGTTCATTCTCATTAATTATAATATTTTTTCTAAATTTTAACAAGTCCCTAGTGTAAAATTATATATGTAATTTTATTTTATTTTTACTGCTTATGAGATATAATAATATTACAGAGGTGAAATTTTATGGCAGAAAATATAAAAGGAATCATACAAGTTATACATGGAATGAGTGAACACAAAGGTAGATACCTCCACTTTTTTAAATACTTTACTGAACGAGGTTATCTTGTATTCTTGCATGAACATTTGCATCATGGAAATAACGTTGCAGCAAAAAATGAATTAGGTATATTTCAGAATGACTTTCCCGTTTTAATAAAAGAACAAAAATTATATACTGAAAAATTAAAAAAAGAGTATCTTAATATTCCTTTTTTTGTTTTTGGACACAGTATGGGGTCTTTCATTGCACAAGAACATATGAAAACTTATTGGAATGAAATAGATGGTTATATATTTTGTGGTTCATGTTATAAACAGCCTTTTTTATGGAAAGCTGGAGAAATAGCAAGTTATCTTTTAGATAAGATATACAGAAACAGAAGAGCCCATATAATTAAAAAACTTGTTTTTTTAAATTCCAACAGCAAAACAAGAGCTGAATATTACTACAATGAAAATTCATGGCTTTCTAGAGACATTGAAGAAGTAAAAAGATATTGTAATGATAAATTATGTGATTTTACTTATAGCAGTACCTTTTACACTAGTTTCTTTAAATTTTTAAATTCTCTTTATCTAGAAGATGATTTCAGAAATATATCTAAAAAGCTTCCTATAATGATAATATCAGGAGATATGGATCCTGTAGGAAAGTTTGGAAAAGGAGTTATAGAACTTGAGAAATTCTATAACAAAATTGAATTTGATGATGTTACATGTCATTTATATAAAAATGCAAGGCATGAACTTCATAATGAAATAAACAGAGATGAAGTTTTTACTGATATTGAAAAATGGTTGGAAATTAGAATTTAAACATATATTTAAGGAGATGATTTTTATGTACACTTGTGACGCTTGTACAAAATATGTTTGCAGAACTGGAAATCTTGAAGAAGCTCCTCTTAACTGTCCATGCAGAGAATTGGATAATATAGAGGAAGTTAAAAAATTTTATCTTGAAAAAGAAAATATGAAACTTGCTCGTAATTCAGCTCTTGTTGAGAGTGAAGGGTATTGTAAGCAGACTAGAGTAGAAGAAATAATAAATTTTGCTAATAAATGCGGATACAAAAAACTGGGACTTGCATTTTGTGTAGGACTTTCAAAAGAAGCTAAAATTTTTGCTTCTATTCTTAGAAATCATGGTTTTGAAGTAGAATCTTTATCATGTAAAAATGGTTCTGTTCTTAAAGAATTTATTAATATATCTAATGAAGAGCAAGTGAGACCTTGTACTTATGAACCTATGTGTAATCCTATTGGCCAGGCAAAACTTTTAAATCAGTCTGGAACTCAATTGAATATACTTTTAGGACTTTGTGTAGGACATGATTCTTTGTTCCTGAAGCATTCAGAAGCCCCTGTTACAATATTTGCAGTAAAAGACAGAGTACTGGGGCATAACCCTCTTGGTGCTATATATATGGCTGAAGGATATTATAAGAAAAAACTTTTTAAGTAGAAATGAGGAAAAATGACAATAGAAAAAAATTCACTTTGGATAAATAATAAAAACGGAAGAGAATATCAAGTATTAAGTGAAGCTATAGACTGTACAAATGAAAGAGATGGATTAATAGTAGTTGTCTATATCTGTAAAGAAGTTGAAGGAAAACTTTTTGTAAGAGAAAAAAATGAATTCTTAAAAAAATTCTCACCTAAGGAATAGAAAATAAGGTGGTTCAAAATTACTTTGAACCACCTTATTTTTACTATAATTCATACTTATTTTTTGCATAAGCTACTGCCACTTTCCCTATAATATCATTAGGGTCTATAAGAGGCACTGTAAAACTCTTTCTTTTTAATATAATTGGAATTTCTGTACATCCCATTATTAATGCCTCTGCTCCATTTTTTATAAAATATTCAGCACACTCTATGGCATCTTTTACATTTTCTTCTGTAACCCCATTGTATTTAAAATCAAATATAGTATCATGTACTTTATTCTGTACTTCTTCTTCTGCAGCTACTACTTCTATTCCAAATTTTGCACAACATTTATCATATAATTTAATTTTTACAGCTGCATTGGTAGCCATTACCCCCACTTTTTTTATTCCTGGTACCTGATGCATCATTTCCTTAACTGCTTCTTCAATTATATGTAAAAATGGTATATCTACTTGACTGGCAACTTCATCATAAAAATAATGTGCTGTATTTGCCCCAATTATTATAAAATCAGCTCCAGCTTTTTTTAAATTCTCTGCTGTGGCAATCATAGCTGCAACTGGACTTTCTGTCCCTTTCATAATTGCATCCTGTCTGCTTGGCATTTTTGGATTATTATCTATTATTATTCTCAAATGATCTTCATCACACTTTGCATGGGTTTCTTCTACTATCTTAGAAAAAAGATCTATTGTAGCCTCTGGCCCCATTCCACCTAATATCCCTACAATTTTTTCTTTCATTACTGTCCCTCCTCAACTGCTTCTCTTTGCTCATTTTTTCTTTCACCAGCATCTAATACAGCAGCCACGACTACAGAACCCACGACATTTACAGTAGTGATTCCCATATCCATTATACGGAAGATTCCACCTAAAAGACCTACAAATTCTATTGGCAACCCTAAAGTTGTAAGGAAAATAGTTGTAGCAACAAATATTCCACCAGGAATACCTGGACTTCCTAAAGTCATCAGTACACCTGTGAATACAGCTATAAACATTTGATATAAAGACATTTCTATCCCTAATACTTGAGATACAAAAACGGCTACTACTCCATACCATAATCCATTTCCATCCATATTCATTGTCGCTCCTACTGGAATAGTAAATCCAGCTATATCTTTTTTCAATTTCAACTCATCCTCACATACTTTTATAGAAACAGGAATAGTTGCAGCAGTACTACATGTAGCAAAGCTTGTAGTCCACACTGGTGCTATTTTTTTATAGAATGAAATTGGATTCTTTCCTGAAGCTGCCAAATACATTCCACCATAAACTATAAAAGCATGTATCATTAATCCTATATAAATAGTAACTATAAATTTTCCTAGTGGTCCCAATATGTCAGTTCCATATTTTCCTGTTGTTGTTGCCATAAGAGCAAAAACACCATATGGAGTAAAACCCATTACAAATTTTAATATCATCATTATAAAACGAGAAAGGGTTCCAAACATATCCAACATACATTTTTTATCCTCTTCTTTCAATAGAAGGATAGCTATACCAGAAAATATAGCAAAAGTAATTATTTGAAGCATATTCCCTTCTGAGAATGACTGCATTATATTAACAGGAAAAAATCCTAAAATAACACTGCTTACAGTAGGAGCCCCTTTTTCAACTATTCCACTAACATCTGTCATTACAAATCCTACTCCTGGTCTTATAACAAGAGCAGAAAATAATCCAATTCCTGCTGCAACAAATGTTGTAGCTAAGAAGATAATAATAAGTTTAATTCCAATCTTTCCAAGACGTCTTAAATCTCCCATACCTGCCACTGCTAAAACAACATTAGCAAAAATAAGAGGTACAACTGACATTCTAAGTAATCTTAAAAAAACATCTCCAATAACAGCTATTGCTGTTATTTTAGGGCCCATAACAAGTCCAGCTATTGCCCCCAAAATCATACCAATCAATATCTTATTGGCTAACCCTATCTTTTTCTTTAACATAATAATCCCCCCACTTAAAATTAAGTAGTATATGAAAGATTGTTATTCTTGACTTTTTTACAGCTCAATACTTGATAAAGGTTTTAATGACGTTTTCCATCTCTTTCTTTGATGGAAATCTCTGAGTTAACAACTTCCATTTTTTGATTAACAGCTATAAACTCTAAACAAAGGTCACATCTGTCTCCTCTGTAAGTTCTTCTATTGAATACAACAGGTTCCTTTTCTATAAATGATAGACATTCTACTACCATTCCTGTAGGTACTTCAGGAAAATCAAACTGTTCTTTTTCATATTGATCAAGCATTATTACCTGTACCCCTATTTTATAATTAGTAAATCTTTTTTCATAGGTATTTTCAATATATTTATATACAGCTATTTCTCTGATCTCTTCCTTGGAAATATTTCCTATCCATTTTGGACTGATATAATGAGTATCCAAAAGAACTGGCTTACCATCTATGTAATGAAGTCTTTCTATCTGATATACCATTCCATTTTTCTCTATTCCTAATACCTTTTGCATTCTACTGTCAATTTCTGTAAAATCTGAAAAAATCACTGTTGAATAATCATTCAATCCAATTTCTCCACTTTTCTTACTGAAAGCTGGTTCTAATAGAAAATTTTCTGTAATCTTTTGATAAACTACAAAAGATCCCTTTCCTTTTTTTCTTACAATAAGTCCTTCATTTACAAGACCATCCATTGCTTGTTTTACTGTGGCTCTACATAAATTAAACTCATCACAAAGCTTTAATTCTGAAGGTATCTCTGTTCCATATCCCCAATCTTCATTCATTATTTTATCCCTTATAATTTCTCTAAGTTGATAATAAAGAGGAATTGGACTATCACTTTTTAATTTTTTCATACAAACCACACCCTATCCAAATTTTAAAACCCCCCTACATTGTATAAAGTGTAGCAATACTTGTCAAGAATATTAAGACCATATACATATATTCAATTGTTCAAATGTCTAGACATTTCAATTATAACAATTTTATATTTTATTGTCAATATTTTTCCGCATTAAGTGTTTTATTAATTTAAATTTTGTATTTATTTACTACAAAATTTAGAAAAATATAAGAACTTATATAATGAAAAGATGGAATTATAGGAAAATAGACAAACAATATTTAATATAGTATAATTTAGAAAACAGTGTACTAAAAATTCATGATTTTATGAGGTGGTTACTTGAGAAGGAATAAAAAGAATAAAAAGCAGGCAATTATTATACTTCATGAAATATATGGAGATTAATACTTTAGCTGGTAGTTAAAAAACAATATAATAAAATATTTCTTTATACAAAAAATTTATCTCTTTTAATATTCAATGCTTTTCATGGATTTCTTGATTCACACTCTAAATATTTTAATGATTATCAAAGAAAAAAAGCTGAGATAGCTATCACTAAATTTATAAATCAGTATATAAAATAAATTAGAGATATGGAAAAAACCATACCTCCTTATATTTCATAGAATTTTAAATTTCAATTGCTACTGCTTTACTGTACTTAAACAAAATGGATGCCCTTCTGGATCAAACATAACTGTTGAAGTTTCAAAATATTGTACCTCTGATATTTTAGCACCACATTTTAAAGCATGAGAAACTGCTTCACCTAAATTTTCAACGAGAAAATCTATATGTGCCATCTGCTGTTGTTTTCCTTTTTCCCATGGCCATATTGGTGGAGTGTATTCTTCAATTTCCTGAAAGGCAAAAATCCATCCCTGTGGTGAACGTAGACCAGCCCAACCATTTCCTGAAAGTATTTTTTCCCAGCCAAGTAAATTTACATAAAAATCTGCTAATTTATCAGCATTTTTACAATCATAGGCAAATCCAGCTATATCTTTTATCATATATTTTTACCTCCTGATATTTATTTTTATATTAAAGTTTTATTCCCATTTCTTTAAATATTAAAATACAAATAATCAATGAGACTAAATTAGCAGCTAATCCAATAAAAGCTAATTTTTTTTTCTTAGAGGAACCAAATATTCCAATTCCCCCAAAAATCATTCCTATTACTGAAAATGTAGGACCAACTAACACTATTGCAATCATAGCAAGTACCATAATATGGCCTAGTATAACAAACCACCCATTTCTAGAATATATTAAACATATTTTTAAAATCCCTACTGACAACCCAATAACTATAAGAAAAATTGTCCCCATTACAACAGATATAGTTCCCATCAGATTTTCTTCATAGTTTATCTTCATTCTCTTTTCTCCTCATATTTTGAAGTAAATTTTTAAGTATAATCTTATATTTTAGAGTATATTTTGATCTTATTTCATAAAAACATATGTATTATAAATATTTATAAATATTATAACTAGCATCAGCCCTATAAAAAGTTTATCCACTTTTTCCTCTGATATTTTCTTATTTACTATACTTCCAGCCATCCCTCCACATACTCCTCCTAATATCATAAGTCCAAGATAAAGAATACTTACATCTGGAATTTTTCTAGCAAATATGCTATGAGCCAGACTTGCTATCTGTGAGAATAGTATTATATAGATAGAATTAATAACAGCTTCTTTAGTAGTCATTGAAAAAAAGAAAATCAATATAACAAGATTGATAGGTCCTCCTCCAATTCCCAAAAACGAAGAAAATATTCCTAAAATAACTCCAATGATGAAACATAAAATTTTATTTTCAAACTTATATGTCTTTATCCCATTTTTTTTAGCTGTATAAATTAAAGTTCCCAATGTTATAAATATCATAACAATTGATTGAACAGCTCCTGTTTTATTTTCATTTTGAAGAATCTCTTTTACAGCTTGAAACATGACTTTTCCAGTCATTCCTCCTAATACACTTCCTAGAGCAAGCCATGTAGTAATTTTAGTATTTATCTTTAGTGTACTGTTTTTCATTGCTTTTGTTACAGAAATAACAGACATAGAAAGAACCGTACACCCAGATAAAAAACTTATAGCTGTTACACTCATAGTTCCTGTTGCATCAAGAACAGGTTTAATTATTACTCCTCCACCTATGCCACATATTGACCCTACAAGAGAAGAAAAAAAACTAACTAATAAAAAAATAACTGGCATATTTACCCCCAAAATACTTTATATATTTCCCCTATTCAATAATTATATTGTTTTTTTTATAAAAAAGCAACCTTCATTCTTTATTATAGTCTGCTGTTTTCCTTTTTTATTAAACTTCATCAAATTTCTCTCTTTGTAATATTTATAAATTTATGATAAAATATAGCGATAAAAATTTAATTATTCAAAGGAGCTGAGTATGACTAAATTTGATAAAATATACAAAGAAATTATTGAAACTATAGATAAAAAAGGAATATGGAGTGAAGGAAATGTCAGAACTAAATATGCTGATGGAACTCCTGCCCATTATAAAAGTTATATAGGATATCAATTTAGACTTGATAATTCCACTGATGAAGCACATCTTATCACTACCAGATTTGCTCCTAATAAAGCTCCTATCAGAGAACTTTATTGGATATGGATAATGCAGTCTAATGATGTAGATGAATTAAATAAGTTAAAATGCAAATTCTGGGATGAATGGAAAATGGATGATGGTACTATTGGAAAGGCTTATGGATACCAAATAGCAAAACAGACATTTGGATATAAAAACCAGCTTGATTATGTAGTAGAAGAATTGAAAAAAAATCCTAACAGCCGTAGAATAATGACAGAAATATGGGTACCTGAAGATCTTGATAAAATGGCTCTTACTCCTTGTGTACATCTTACTCAATGGAGTGTAATTGGAAACAAACTTTATCTTGAAGTAAGACAAAGAAGCTGTGATGTGGCTCTTGGACTTGTAGCTAATGTGTTTCAATATTCTATACTTCATAAGTTGGTAGCTATGGAATGTAATCTGGAACCTGCTGAAATCATATGGAATATTCATAATGTACATATCTATGACAGACATATGCCTGAACTCTTAGAGCAGATAAAAAAACCTTCAATAGATGGAGCAACTGTAAAAATTGAAAACTTTAAATCTATCTATGGCTTTAAACCTGACGATGTAATTGTTGAAAACTATCAATATGGAGATAAAATTTCTTATGAGGTGGCAATATAATGAATAAACCAAAGTTAAATATGATAGTATGCGTAGCAGAAAATAATTTGATAGGTGATAAAGTTCCAGAAGGTAATGGACTTTTATGGCATTCTATGGAAGAACTGAATTATTATAAATCCAAAACTATTGGAAATGTAGTTTTATTTGGAGAAAATACAGCTAAATATGTACCTATTAATTTGATGAAAAAAAATAGAGAGGTAATAGTTCTCACTCTTGATTCTAAACTTGAAGATATCATGGAACATTATAAAGATAGCGGAAAAGATATTTTTATATGTGGAGGATGCACTATCTATAAATATTATCTGGATAATTATGAAATAGATGAAATTTATATTTCTAAATTAAAATCTCATGTAGAGGTAGCTCCTGCTGCTAATCCTCTTTATTTTCCTGATGTTGAAAAATATGGATATAAACTTACATCTGAAACTGATTATAATGACTTTACTGCAGCAATATATAAAAAATAATTTATAAAACAAACCTGAATTGTTAGATAATTCTAACAGAACAGGTTTTTTTATTATCCTTTTAAATACTCTTTATAACTATTTTTTTACTTTTATATTTTAATAAATTATCTATTAAAAAAAAGAAAAATTTGACATTATTAGAAAATAATATTACAATCAATATATAAAAAGTACGATATCGTACTATATGGAGGTAGAAAATGAATTTCAGAGCTTTAAGAATTTATGAAGAAAATGAGACTTTTGTCAGAAAAATTATTGAAAGAAATATTGATGAACTTCCTGAGGGAGATGTTTTAATCAAAGTTAAATATTCATCACTTAACTATAAAGATGCTTTATCTTGTATAGGAAACAGAGGGGTAACTAGAAAATATCCCCATACTCCTGGAATAGATGCTGCAGGTATTGTAGAAGATTCTAAGGTTCCAGAATTTATTAAAGGCGAGGAGGTTTTCATTACTGGATATGATTTAGGTATGAATACTGATGGAGGATTTGGAGAGTATATCAGAGTTCCAGCGAATTGGGTAGTTAAAAAACCTACAAATCTTTCTTTAAAAGAAGCCATGATATATGGTACAGCCGGATTTACTTCTGCTTTATCTGTTTTTGAACTTATAAAAGAAGTAGCCCCTGAAGATGGAGATATTTTGGTTATTGGTGCTGGTGGCGGTGTGGGAAGTCATTCTGTCAAATTTCTTACTAAACTTGGATATAATGTTACTGCTGTAGTGAATGATGAAAAAGGTATTAAATATGCAAAAGAACTTGGAGCCTCTGCATGTATACTAAGAGATGAAATAGATGATAAGTCTGGTAAACCTATGCTGAAACAAAAATGGGCTGGTGTTATTGATACAGTAGGAGGCAACCCTTTATCTACTGCAATAAGATCACTTAAATATGCTGGAGTAGTTACTACATGCGGAAATATAGCTGGAGGAGATATTCCTCATGCTAATGTATATCCTTTTATCTTGAGAAGTGTAAAACTTATAGGAATAGATTCTGTTCAATGTCCTATGAAAAAAAGAAAAGAAGTCTGGGATACTTTAGCTGAAAAATGGAAAGGTGAAAATCTGGAAACAGGTATTAAAGAAGTAAGCCTTGATGAAATATCTGATTCAGTAAATAAAATGCTTGCCCAACAGCTTATAGGAAGAGTTATTCTTAAGCATAAATAATTTTGAATATAAAAACAGTTATTAAAAAATAATTTTAGTAACTGTTTTTTTATCCATTTAATAAAAATAAAAGTTTTATTTATTATTGACTATTCATTAAATATGTGGTAAATCTCTTATCAAGAAAACCTATAAAAGGAGAGCAAAAATGATTGAAATTATAAAAAGTGATAACTTTAAAAAAAGTGAATGGAGTGGAGGAACAACTACACAATTATACATCTATCCAAAAGATGCAGATTATCAAAAAAGAAATTTTAAATTCAGAATAAGTATAGCAACTACTGAGCTCACGGAATCTAATTTTACAAAATTACAAGGAATAAAAAGAGTTATTTCTATACTTGAAGGAAAAATGGACCTCTCTCATAAGGATAAATATGATATTACATTGGCTCCTTATGAAATAGATAGGTTCAGTGGAGACTGGGACACTGTTTCAAAAGGAAAAGTAAAGGATTTCAATCTTATGCTTAAAGACTGTGATGGAGACTTTTTATATAAAAAAATAAATAGCACTGAAAATATTATTTTGGGAGAAAAGGAATTAATATTTTTTATTTATTGTATTTCTGGTAAAATTGAAATATCTGGAGATTTATTACTTGAAAATGAGCTAGCCGTTGGAAAGGGGAAAAATATTAAAGTATCTGGAAAAGACAGTAAAATATTCTATGGTCATATAACTGAATTATAATAGAATTGAAATTATAGGAGGATTGAAATGAAAGATTTATGGAATGGCAGATTGGATAGTTATGAAGAAATTGATCTTAGACTGTGGCAAGTAGTAAAAGAAATAAAAGAAGCTCAAGAACCTGGTGGAGTATGCTTTGTAGGTTATGATACAGATGAGGGAGTAGTAAGAAATCTAGGAAGAAAAGGTGCTGAAGGCGGATCAAATGCTATTAGAAAATCTATCCAATCTTTTCCCAAATTAAAGGAATTGAAAATATATGATTATAAAAATCTTGATAAGAAAAATGTAGAAGAAGCTCAAGAAGAATATTCAGAAAAGATAGCAGATGTATTAAGAAAAAAAATTTTCCCTATTGGATTAGGAGGAGGACATGATATAGCATATGGTTCATATCTTGGAATAAGAAAATCTTATCCTGATAAAAAAATAGGAATAATAAATTTTGATGCTCACTTAGACATGAGACCATATGACAAAGGAAGAACTTCTGGTACTTCATTCAAAGAGATAATGGATAATGATAAAGAAGTTCAATATGCAATAGTGGGATTCCAAAAGATTGGTAATACAGAAAGATTAATAAAAACAGCTGAATCTTTTAATGCATTAATCTTAAATGAAGAATATTCAGAGGATTCAATTATTGAAGCACTAAAAGATTTTATAAAAAAAGTAGATATAGTATATATAACTTTCTGTATGGATGTATTTGAAGCAAGTGCAGCTCCTGGAGTATCTGCTCCTGTTGTAATGGGACTGGAACCTAAAAAAGGCAAAAGATTACTGAGATTTCTTATGCAAACTGAAAAAGTAGTATGTGTTGATTTTGCTGAAGTAAATCCTGTTTATGATATAGATAATGTAACTGCAAAACTTGCTGGTTGTCTAATTTATGAAGCAATGGAACACATAAAAAAATAAAATAAGAGTACTAAAAAAGGTCTTAGCTTCTGCTAAAACCTTTTTCAATTTTTATTATTAGCATATGAACTTATTTTAAATGTTTGATAAAATAGAGAATTTATAACTGCAAGAAATAATCCAACCAAAAATATTATTAAAGGAACAAACTTAAAATTAACATAAATTATATTAGGACTGATTAAAAAGTTGGTAATACTCATAGCTAATAAATTTGAAAGAAAATATCCTAAATAATATTTTAATCTAAAAAAATCATCTAGCACCCAATAAGCAAAAATAATTATACTCTTGCTCATTGACAGATACTCTACTATTTTTATAAGATTTCTATTATTATCAAAAATACTTTTACTGATAAGAATTACAGCTATAAAATTTAAAACTAATCCTAATTCTAGAACAAATCGATCAAAATAATTTTTCATACAATTTCTCCTTTTTCTATTTTTATATACCATAATAGTCTAATTTTGCTTATAAAGTATCTATTAATATTATTATACACATGATTACAATATAAAATCAAGAAAAATAGACATATATAAAAACTATGAGTCAGCAATATTCTATAATTCTTTTTTATTAAAATAATTTTTAATCTTGATAATTTTTTCTAATCTTGTTAAGCAACAATATAAGCATCTCTTTTTCCTCTTCTGTAAAATCTTTATATGTCTCTTCTAAAAGATTATCACTTATTTCTTTAAATAAAGATTTAAACTGCCATCCTTTATCCGTAAGACTTATTTCAACAACTCTTGAGTCTTTTTCACTTTTTTTTCTTGTAATATATCCAAGCTCAACAAGCTTTTTTATCAAATCTGTAAGAGTAGATTTCTTCTTACCTATTATTTTTCCAATCTCATTCATTGTTATCTGTCCTTCATGTTCATACAAAATAGAAAGAATTGTTCCATGACTATTTATAAGACCTTCTATCCCTTTTTCTCTCAATTGATTATTTATAAATTGAGCACTCTTTTCTCTTATATTGGATATCAATCCTATTATTTCAACAGTTTTCACTTTGTCCTCCTCAAAATGGTAAAAACTTTTGTTTATTCTTTAAACTTTCTACTAAAGTATAAATTATCTCTATTGTAAAGTCAAATAAATTTTCCTTTAAGCCTTTCTCTAAAATATAATTCTTTTCACCTTTTTAATTTTCATAAATTATTTTTATTTTCATATATAAAAATATAGAGAAGTAAAGAAAGTAATCTAATTTTTAAATAAAATAGTTATTTTTTCTTAACAAAAATATGAAGAATTTTTCATTTCTTAATGGTATAATTTTATCAAAGTATATAATTTTGAATTTTACTAAAACAAAGGAGGGAAGTATTCTGAGAATAAGTGAAAAATAAAATTATTTAAGCTTTCTCTCATTATACAATCAAATGATAAATAAACAACAGATAAAATATGAATTGAGAATGTATTTTTTTCTATTTATGCTTTATTCATTTATAGGCTGGATATATGAAACTGTGCTATTCACAATTGATGAAGGCCATTTTGTCAATAGGGGCTTTAATTTTGGTCCTTATATTCCAATATATGGTTTTGGGGCTGTTATTATTATGATAACTATTTCAAAATTTATAGAAGAACCTGATAAAAACAATAAATTTAGTCTAAGACCTTTAAAAATATTTATGCTTATTCTAATTCTTTCTACTATTGCTGAACTTATAGGAAGCTATATTATGGAATATACTCTTGGATTAGTGCTTTGGGATTATAGTGATAAGTGGATGAATTTCCAAGGGAGAATCTCTCCAGAAACAAGTTTTATATTTGCTGCTGGAGGAACTGTTGCATATTATACAATACAACCTCTTGGTAAAAAAATAATTGATAAAATATCTGTTAAAGGCCAGAAAATATTTGCTTCTATTCTCTTAACTTTGGTATTAATAGATTTTTCTGCTTCTCTTATCACTACAATATGGTTTTCTGATTCTATAAAAAAAGAGGGGATAATAGAAAAGAAACGAAAATAAAAACATCTTTATTTACCTGATCTACACAATAATTATATACAAAATAAGGGGGAAATGATGGACACACAAAATAAACATTGGAAAATAATAGCACTTTTTTCTCTATGTCTCTTTTTAAGTAGTTGTGGAGGTAGTGGAGGCGGTGGTGGATCATCTTCATCAAATAACAACAATAATATTACCATTCCACCACAGAATATAACTATGGATTTTAAACAGTCTGATACCATTATAGGTGTTATTGATTCTTCTTTTTCATATCTTGATGAATTTAAAGATTCTTCAGGAAAATACAGAATATTTATAGATAGCAGTTTTCCTACTGATCCTGAAGAAAAAAAATCTGATTCTTATACACATGGTGAGTTGGTATCTCTTCTTATAGGAGGAAACAAAACTGGTGTTACTGATGGTGTAAAAATTTATGCTATTCCTTCTTTTTTAGCCTACAGTGATCAAATAAAAGTACAAGGAAGTATGTATCAAAAGATGTATCAAGCAGGAGTAAGAATATTCAGCCAATCCTTTGGAAGCCCAACTAATGATTTGACTTTTGAAAAATTTCCTGCCTCTAGTTCTCTAGTTAATTTTTATGTAAACAGATCAGCTACTGACAGTTTATTCATTTTTGCTGCAGGAAACAATGGAAAAAATAATCCTGCTGCAGAAGCTTTTTTCCCTAAGCTTTATCCTAGAGCTGAAAAAGGTTGGATTTCTGTTGTGGGAATAAATCCTAAAACAGGATTGATAGACCCTGAATCTAACAGAGCAGGAGATGCAAAAAACTGGACTATTGCTGCTAATTATGCAGTTACTGTTCATAATGTTACTGCATATGGAACTTCTTTTGCTGCTCCTGTTGTAGCTGGTGCTGCTGGCGCTATACAGATAAAATATCCTTGGATGTCAAGAGATCTCATCAAGCAATCTCTTCTGACTACAGCTACAGATCTTGGAGATCCTGGAGTTGATTCTACATATGGTTGGGGATATCTTAATCTGGGAAAAGCCTTAAAA